>JBMCPG010000285.1:0-3341 GCA_048626035.1 Cyclonatronaceae bacterium | reverse complement strand
TTTTAGCCGCCGGTTTAGCCTCGATGGTATCGTCCTGAAGCCCCAGCTCTTCGAGCATTTCCTTCAAATATGTATTCGTTACAACCACCGTATTCGGCCCGGTTTCCAGCGTCCAGCCATTTTTATGAACGGTTCGCATCGCCCCGCCGGCTTCCGGGCCATCGTGGAGCAGGCCTACATCCTGCCCCCGGCGCTGCAGGTCCCAGGCTGCCGTAAGCCCGCTGATGCCCCCGCCGATAACCAGTGTTTCTACTTCTTCAGTTTTATGAGATTCATATTCCTGATCTGACGTGTGCGAAGATAATGGCATTAAACAGCTCCTTAATTATTAAATGATATTACACTATAAACTATTGATTCTATTTGGTAAACAACCATATCTGGCCCAAGTTTACCAACCGGCCGCGAAGTCTCGCAAAGATGTTGCTTTTTCTGATAAACGTAGCTACTAAAACGCAATTTTTGCAGTTGTATAGAATGATATTGCTCATGCCGACGGCCTTAAATTAGATATACGAAACAGAACCTTCATTATGATATTCCCATTGCAAGAGGCCGCCTCACATACCCCTTCATTTTATAACAGGCAGGCCGCACGCGCAGGTCGAAACCAATGTTGCACCTGTGGCCCTTTAAGCCTTACTTTCAAGCTTCCTACTCTTTTCAATTTGTTTACATGAATACCGAAAATACCGATAATATAGAAGTCCGGCCGCTAAAAGCGGAAGACTATGCTGCACTTTTGCGCGTACAGCAGCGCTGCTTTCCGGATATGGAACCCACCACCCAGGCACAGTTCGAGAGCCAGCTCTATCAGTTTCAGCAGGGACAAATGGGCGTATTTTTAAACGATAAACTCGTGGGCGCATCCAGTTCGCTGGTGCTCGATCTCGACGAATATTCCATGAACCATAGCTGGCGCGAGATTGCCGACGACGGCTATATCCGCAATCACGATCCCGAAGGCGATACGCTCTATGGAATTGAGGTGATGGTAGATCCCGAGCACCGGGGCATGAAGATAGGCCGGCGGTTATATGAGGCCCGCAAAGACCTTTGCCGCCGCCTCAATCTGAAGCGCATTTTAGTAGGCGGCCGCCTGCCGAACTACAGCGAGCATGCCAACGATATGCGCGTGTCGCAATATGTGGATGCCGTCATGGATAAACAGCTGGAAGACCCCGTACTTACCTTCCAGCTCAAAAATGGCTTTACCGTTAAGCGCATCATCAAAAATTACCTTCCGGATGACGAACAGTCGGCCTATTTCGCGACCCTCATGGAATGGGTCAATCTCGAATATGAGCACACCGCGCCCAAACTGAAGGTTTCTTCCTCGCCGGCGCGGATTTGCTGCGTACAGTACAAAATGCGCAAGATTAAAAGCTTCGATGATTTCGCCCAGCAGATCGAATATTTCGTGGACGTTGCCTCGGAATATAAAGCCGATTTCGTGCTCTTCCCCGAACTGCTGACCACCCAGCTGCTCAGCTTTGTGGGGGAAAAGCGTCCGGGAGAAGCCGCAAGGGAGCTTTCACAATTCACGGATCGTTATATCGAGTTTTTCAACGAAATGGCGCTGCGCTACAACGTCAATATTATTGGCGGCTCCCACTTCACCCTGGAAAACGACCGGGTCTATAACGTCTCGTATCTGTTCCACCGCAGCGGCAAAATCGACTCGCAGTATAAAATACACGTAACGCCCTCCGAGCGGCAGTGGTGGGGCGTGCAGCCTGGTTCGGAACCCAAAGTATTTGACACCGACCGCGGCCGGGTGGCCATCAATATTTGTTATGATGTAGAGTTTCCCGAGCTCGCCCGCTACGCCGTGGATCATGGCGCGCAGATCTTGTTCGTGCCCTATTGCACCGACGAGCGGCACGGCTTCACCCGGGTGCGCATTACCTCGCAGGCGCGAGCCATCGAGAACCAGATTTATGTGGCTATGGCCGGCACGGTAGGCAATATTCCATCGGTGCCTAACATGGATATTCAGTATGCGCAATCCGCGATCTTCACGCCCTCCGATTTTCCGTTTTCACGGGATGGCATCGTGGCCATATCCGAAGAAAATACCGAAATGGTCGTTATTGCCGATGTCGATCTGGAAGTGCTGCGCCGCACCCGCTACAACGGCACGGTAACGCCGCTCAAAGACCGCCGGAAAGACCTTTACTCCATCAACTTTAACAAAATAAGCGACGAAAAGGTAATTCTCGGCATGAAAGAACGCACACTCACCGATCCCGAAAAATTGACGTGATTTTTTTGAAGGGAGAAAATGCGGTACGAAAGCACTTTCGGGCGTTTTGCCTAACCGCCGCCGGCCGGATTAGTCCGGCCGGATTTCCAGAAACGTGCTTTCGCTAAAAACGTTTCCGGTGCTCGTCAGGCCTTCTACCTGCACGCGATAGCGGCCGGGAATGTCGTTGGCCCAGAAAAAAAAGCGGGCTGCGCCGCGATCGCTGGCCTCTATCTTTCCGGCCGGATTCCAGTACAGGGTGATGCGCTCGTCCCGCTCTTCGGTATCGGTTTCTACATTAAAGCCGTAGCGCGGGGCATAGAAACGCGTCGGAAGCTGATAGCCCTGTACCATGGCCGAGAGCTGCCCGCGTTCCGCCCCCTGGAAAACCACGCCGGTTCGGGTATTGATGCGAATTACGCCACCGGTTCCGTTGGAGCCATAAATGGCCAGCTCGGCCGCCCGGCGATACACGTCTATACTTTGCACATCGGCCGTTCGCAAATAGCGGATTTGCTCAAAGTCGGTCGCAATGCCATCTACGATAAAATAAGGCGACGGACGGCTGCCCAGGCTTTCGGCTCCGGTGCGCACGCTTATGGATTCACCCGAAGTTTGCACCCCGGGAATGCGCGCGAGCACCTGCGCAATAGGCAAATCCTGGAGTTCGGGACGCTCATCAAGATTCAGCCGCTGGCTGGCGGCGGCAAGATCGCGGCTGTCGCGCTCAAAAACGTCGCCGTCTTCGGCGCGTTCGGCCGTTACGGTTACCGCATCAAGATACACCTGCATCTGGGTTTCCACGTTTTCTTCTATAGCCGATTGGGCGTTGGCTACGCGGGCCGGCGCGCCGCCTCCGCCCGGCTCCTGCTGCAGACGCAGCGGCCGCAGGGAATCGGCCGGCAGAGCCTTAAAACGAAACGGCTCTTCCTCGCTTTCGGGATTTGGAAGGTGAGCAAACTGCTCATCCGGCTTGATGCGCAGCCGGTCGCCGCCCCCTTCCCGGTTGGCGCGCATGTTTATTGGTACGTTTCCCTCAATATCCAGCCCATCGATTAGGAAGCGGCCGTTTTCATCGGTGGTCGATAAGAAGCTC
>JBMCPG010000284.1:0-3344 GCA_048626035.1 Cyclonatronaceae bacterium | reverse complement strand
CCCGCCAACGTTATAAACCAGCGCCCCGCTTTTGCACAGAGCCGAACGAATAACTACGTTAAAATCCATCTCGCCTTCCGGGCTGATGTAGCCCAGCGAGCCGCTGTAAATGCCGCGCCGGCGTTTTTCGAGTGCCTCAATGCGCTGCATGCTGCGAATTTTAGGCGCGCCGGTCATCGAGCCCATCGGGAAGCAACGTTGCAGCGCCTGCACCGGATCAACGCCTTCGCGCAGGCGGCCTTCCACAGTAGAAAGCATCTGGAAAACCGTAGGGAACCGATGGATGCCAAAAAGTTCGGGCACCTTCACGCTGCCGGGCACGCAAATCTGATTGAAGTCGTGGCGCACGAGATCAACAATCATCAGGTTTTCGGCGCGGTTTTTTTCACTTTGCAGCAGTTCTGCAGCAATGCGCTTGTTTTCGGCCGCATCGCCGGTGGCCGAAACGGCCGCCGTGCCTTTAATTGGCTGAGATTGCAAAACCAACCCGCTGCGGCGCAAAAAGCGTTCGGGCGAGGCGCAGCAGACCTGAAGCGGCGCGTCCGAGCGCGGAGGCTGGAATCGAAAATAAGCGCCGAAAGGAACCGGCCCCACCGCTTTCATGCGTTCATAAAGCGCGTAAGGCGGCCCGGAGTAGCGGCCTTTCAGCTCGCGGCTGAGGTTTATTTCATAGTACTGACCTTCATAAATATCGCGTTTGGCTTGCTCTATGATGCCGGTGTACCAGCGCTTTTCGTCGATATCGCCGGTGGCCAGCTCAAATAAAAAAGCGGGTTCGGGTTCCCGCACGGCCTGTTCCTCCGCTTGGGAAAGCAGGCGTTCCGGAAAGGGCCTTTCGGCAGCTACGATATCGAGGCGGCCGGTTTGGGCCCGGTAGCGCATCACCCAAACGGGCGCAAAAAAAGCCAGGTTGGGTGCGCCAACGGCATCCGGATTTTCGGAGGCGAGGGCTTCAAGGCTGTTTTTGAGGTCGTAGCCCAGCAGCCCGAAAACCCATTTCCCGGCCTGTTGCTCACGAAAATCGTGCAAAGCATCCCATGCCGACTGGTTTTTTATAGATGTGATGCCGCCGTTTTCCTCATAATACGCGGTGTTTCCGTAGCAGCTCAGACTGGCCGCCGCACCTGCGCCCAACAGCGTTTCGCCCACGTGCTGAGATTCGAGCTGCAGAAGCGTATCGCGTTCCTGAAGCTCCATGATTAGCCTGGAGAAGGCTTTTTTCGATAAAAAGTGGGTCGTTTTCATGCCTGATAGGAAGCTAAGTCGGTGGCGGTGTGCTGCGTATGTGCCCGGAATATCTTCATAACCCGCCGCAGCCCGCTATGATTCATCGAAAGGGACGCACCGTCGATGCTTTCTACCGGCGAGATACCGCGCATGGAATTGGTGATGAAGCCCGCCTGCGCCCCCCGCGCTTCTTGTGGCGAAATACGGCGCTGCTCTACGGGTATGCCGCCCGCTTCGGCGGCCTTGATGACTTCCGCCCGGGTGATGCCCGCCAGCGCATCTGCGGCCGGCGGCGGGGTAACGAGCGCATCATCGATGAAAAAAAATACGTTTGCTGTGGCCGCTTCACTGATATTTCCGTCGCCGTCGAGCAGCAGTGCATCATCGGCTCCGTGCGCCCGCGCCCGGGCCAGAAGCTGCACGTTGGGTACGTAAAAACTCCATTTTACATCCTGCCGTATGGTTTCAGCGGGAATCCGTCGGGCGCTGCTGATCCATAGTTTTGCAGGTTTAGCCGGCGGCCCGGCCGTAAACATGCGCACCAGCGAAAAAAACGCCGCGTTTTCGGGCGCATCATCATAAATTCCGCTGCTATCGGCCCGCCCAAGCTGAATCCGGATGCGGAAATCCTGCGTTTCAAAACGCGTGGCGGAGGCTTTTGAACTCCTCTTCAACTGCGCCCATTTTTCCCGGAGTTCAAGCAGCTCCCGGGCTACGCTTGCCGCAGAAAAATCAAAGGACGGATGATGGCGTTCGGGGTCGAACCCCAGCGTAGAGGCGCCGCGCTTCAGTCGCTGCAAATGTGCTTCAAAGCCAATAACCCGACCATTACTATCCATGCGGAAAGTCTCGAAACAAGCTTCGCCGAGGGCGACGGCCCGGCAGGCGGGCGACACAAAACAGGTCGGTTCGGGCCGGCATTCACGATTGAATAACACAAATGGGTTGCAGCCAGCTTCGGAAGCTTCCAGCATGGAGCCTAAAGTTTGCATATCGTGCGGCAGGTTAGGAATGCATCAAAAAAACGGCAGAATCAGTCGTTCAGGCGTCTGATAAAATCATAATCGCTTGCGCCGCTGTAGCCGTAGCGTGCGCCATGCAGGCCTCCATCGGCATCAAAAACGATGAGGCTGGGCAAACCCGGCAGCTTAAGCTCGTTGTAGATTTCGTCGCCTTCCACGAAAAAAACAGGGACTTCCGGCGGCGTTTGCTGCTCCACTTCACGGATAAAATCTTCGCCATCTTTGATGGCCGCCGCAAAAATACGAAGCTTCAGGGAATCGGTGGCGGCCACTTGCTGCAAGGTACGCAGCGCTTCGGCCGAGCGGTCTGACCAGCTTCCCCAGAACAGCAGGGCTACGGCCGCAGAATCTTGAGCAGCAATCGTTTGGGGAGATATGCCATCATCCTTAAAATACTGAGGATAGGTATGCTCATAGAGCGCCCGGCCATCGCCTACGCGTTCAGTAAAGTGCTGCTGCTGCTGCCCGGCAGAGCGGAAGTTGAAGTAGGTGATGAGCACGATGCACAGGGCGGCAACGGCCAGCATGAAGGGGACGAAATATTTTTGTTCGATTCGCATGGGCACAATATACGCAGTTCGCGCCGGGGCTGCACTTGATGATTGCGTTAAAACAAAACAGGCCGCCTTAGTAACCAAGGCGGCCTGTTTATAATGTTCAGACATCGTTTTCAGATGCCGGTGCGTCCACTTAAGCCTCAGGCAATCTGGATTTTACGGCTTACAGCTTCTTCGCTTTTTGCGACATTTACCTTCAAAATGCCGTCTTCCATAGCGGCGCTGATGCTTTCCCGATCGATGTTACGCGGCAGTGTGAAACTGCGGGTGAAGGAGCCGTAAGAAGTTTCTACAAGATGGTATTTCTTGTTTTTGTCTCCTTCTTCGTTTTTGTGCTCGCGCTCGCCGCTGATGGTCAGGACGTTGTCTTCGAGTTCAATGTTAACATCATCTTTTTTAAGCCCGGGCAGCGCAACACTTATTTCAAAGCTGTTATCGTGCTCTGAAATATCTACGCGCGGCTGAAAGCTGCGGTTTTGCAGGGCCTGCGCCGGACTTATAGTGTTGTCAAAAAAGGTATCCAGCATTTCGGAAAACG
>JBMCPG010000283.1:0-3352 GCA_048626035.1 Cyclonatronaceae bacterium | reverse complement strand
ATCTACGAGTTGAAGCACCGCATCATGGAAAACCTCGTAGGGCAACTCGGGAATATTCATGCGCCGGCAGGAATTCGTAATACGCTTATGATGCTGCTCCAGCCGGAAAATATTAATGCTTCCGTCGTTGTATTTGAAGGCTTTCATGCCCTCAAAAACGCCCTGCCCGTAGTGCAGAATATTGGAAGAGGGCATCATTTGAATCGGGCCGTAGGGCATAATGCGGCCCTGCTGCCATGCGCCATCCTCGTAGCGCAACTCATACATATGATCGGCGAAGACATCGCCGAATTTAAGGGTATCGAAATCGACAGAGCTGAGCCGGGAATTATGCAATTTTTGCACAGGTACGCGCCGGGTAATAGGAAGCGCTTGCGTTGAAGTATCGGGCATGATTAAAACGGTTTAAAATGGAAAATAGAGAAGATGTGAGCGTAGTCCCGATTATCCGAACGGCGAATCGGCCGCAAGGCTTGCGGCGTCTAAGGCTTCAGGACACCCGTTTTGAGGTCTTCCTTAAGCCCGTGCAGCGCTTTGCGGGCGGCCTGCTGCTCGGCATTTTTTTTATTTTTCGCTCTCCCTTCGCCACGCGGCACCTGGTTTATACGTACCTCTACGCTAAACGTTTTATCGTGATCGGGGCCGGTTTCAGAAAGAACGACGTAGCTGGGAACCGATAATTTGTGTGCCTGCGAAAACTCCAGCAGCAGGCTTTTGTAATTATCTTGCGTTACGCTCACGTTTTCGATATCAATATGAGCATTATACGCATTTCTGATGAATTTTTGGGCTGCTTTTATGCCGGCATCCCGGTAAATAGCGCCCACTACCGATTCAAAAATATCGCAGAGCACGCTGTTTTTAAGCTCAATGCCCTGGCCTTTTACTCGTTCGCCGACTTCAATGAGATCGGGAAAGCCTAAATCGCGGGAGAGTTGGGCGAGCGTCGCTTCTTTAACCAGCCGCGAACGCAGCTTCGTCATGAAGCCTTCATTTTTATCCGGAAACCGTTCAAATAAAATTTCCGTAATAACCAAATCGAGCACTGCGTCGCCTAAAAACTCAAGCTGCTCATAGCTTTCGACATCGTGGAGGCCGTCTTCTATAAGTTTTGAGCGATGACGCAGTGCCCGCAGGAAAAAATGGGGCGACTGAACCGGCTCGCCCATCAAATTTTCAAGATATTGTATTTTCTCCCGGGATGAAGCGTCGAGGCTTTTTTTACGAAAGTACGCCCGAATTCTGCGAATCATCCTTTAAGACAGATAAATAATAGTGAAGGAAGTATAAAGCAACAAAATCAGGGGTAATGTACCCGGGCGGTTTTACTCTTCAAAAGCTTTAAAAACCAGGGTAGTATTGTGCCCGCCAAACCCAAAAGCGTTATTAAGCGCGTATCGCATTTTGCGCGGCTGTGCCTCATTAAACGTGTAGTTGAGATCGCAGCGGGGGTCGGTCTTGAAATTGTTGATAGTAGGCGGCACAAGCTCGTTGTACAAAGCAAGCACCGAAGCAATGGATTCTACTGCGCCGGCGGCTCCAAGCGTGTGGCCCGTCATGGACTTGGTAGAATTCAGGTTAATTTTGTAGGTATGGTCGCCAAAGACTTTTTTGATAGAATTGGTCTCGGCAACATCGCCCAGCGGCGTAGAAGTGCCGTGCATATTGATATGATCGACATCTTCGAGTTTGATATCGGCATCTTTGAGCGCTTCGGTGATGGCCAGCACAACGCCTTTGCCTTCAGGGTCGGGTGCGGTAATATGATAAGCATCGGCAGAAAACCCGTAGCCGGCAATTTCGCCGTAAATAGTCGCTCCGCGCTTAACGGCGCTTTCATAGGTTTCCAGGAACATCAGGCCGGCACCTTCGCCGAGCACAAACCCATCGCGGTCCATATCGAAAGGGCGTGAAGCGGTGGCTGGATCATCGTTTCGGGTGGACATAGCTTTAATAGAATTAAAGCCTGATACGCCCATTTTAATAACCGGCGCTTCGGCCCCGCCACATACGGCATAATCGGATTTGCCCAAGCGGATGGTATCGTAGGCCAGGGCAATATTATGCGAGCCGGTAGCGCAGGCCGACACGGCACAATAATTGGGCCCATGGAAGCCATATTTTATAGAAACGTGCCCCGCTGCAATATCGGGAATAAGCATGGGAATAAAGAAGGGGGAAATGCCGCGTGGCCCGCGCTTCTCAAAATTCACGCAATTATTATAGAACGTTTCCATGCCGCCGATACCTGTACCAATAAGGACAGCTACGCGGTCTTTGTCGATAGCTTCCAGATCGATCCCCGAATTTTCGATGGCCTCACTGCTTGCAGCTATGGCAAACTGGGTAAATCTATCCATGCGGCGGGCAGCCTTGGCATCCAGATCATGATCGGCAGGATTGAAGTCGTTAACCATAGCGGCGAACTTGGTGGCAAATTCGCTTGTATCGAAGTGCTCGATCATGGAGGCGCCACTGCGGCCATTCTTGAGGCCATCCCAGTAGGCATCCAGGCCAGTGCCAATGGGCGTTATAGCTCCCATACCCGTTATTACTACTCTGCGTTCAGACATTGATACTCAGTTAAACCATGAATTAAAATAATGCCACGATACACAAATTTTGCTGCCGGCCGGAAAGGCGGGCAGCAAAATCTGGCATCAAACTAAAAACAGGCAAATCAGTTACTTTTTGTCGGTCAAATATTTGACAGCATCACCAACGGTGGCGATATTCTCGGCATCTTCATCGGGAATGCTTACGTCAAACTCTTTCTCGAATTCCATGATCAGCTCAACGGTGTCGAGAGAGTCGGCGCCCAGATCGTTGGTAAAGTTTGCCGATTCGGTTACGTCGCCGGCATCAACGCCGAGCTTTTCTACGATGATTTCTTTTACTTTATCGCTTATTTCTTGAGACATAATGGTGTTTTGTGAGGTTGGTGGGTGGTGTAAAAAGGGTGTTTCAGAAGCCGATTTTGCCAACATCGCTGCCGCCGGCGCTTTAGCTGTGCTAAATCTGAGGCGGTTTCCCAGCGTTTTTGCCAATAGGCTAAGATACTACTTTTTTATATATCTGTTAAATTTCGGAATGCAGCGCACAGGCGCTACATGGCCATGCCGCCGTCGATGCGCAGGCTTTCTCCGGTTACGTAGCGGGAAGCGTCGGAGGCTAAATAAATGACGCCAGCGGCTATATCATCTACCTCGCCGGGTGTCGCCATGGGAATACTCGCCGAAATAGTTTCCATCATCTTATCGGAAAGCTGGCCGGTCATTTCTGTTTTGATGTAGCCCGGGGCAATGGTGTTTACCCGAATGTTGCGGCTGGCCAGCTCTTTGGCAAGCGATTT
>JBMCPG010000282.1:0-3354 GCA_048626035.1 Cyclonatronaceae bacterium | reverse complement strand
TGCGGCAAATGTGCGCAAAAGCTGTTCGTCCGCATATTTATGAGGATATTGACATTCCGCATGTGGCCGCCGTGTGCGTATATCCCAGCTTTGTGGGCCTGGCAAAATCCTGCGTAGGAGCCTCGGGCGTGCGGGTAGCCAGCGTGGCAACCGCCTTTCCCAGCGGCTGGGCGCCCTTGCAGGCCAAGCTCGACGAAGTGCGCTACTGCGTGGACGAAGGGGCCGACGAAATCGATATGGTGATTTCCCGCGGGGAATTTCTGAGGGGCAATTTTTCGTATGTGTTTGATGAAATCGCCGCCGTAAAAGAAGCCTGCGGCCAGGCCCATCTTAAAGTGATTTTAGAAACCGGCGAGCTGCAAACCCTCGACAACGTACGCAAGGCCAGCGATATCGCCATGTATGCAGGAGCCGATTTCATCAAAACCTCCACAGGGAAAATAAGCCCCGCCGCAACGCAGCCTGTAACGCTGGTGATGCTGGAAGCCATTCGTGAATTTTATTACAAAACCGGCACAAAAATCGGCATGAAGCCGGCCGGCGGCATCCGCGATGCAAAACTTGCCCTGCGCTATCTGGTGATGCTGCGCGAAACCCTGGGCAACGACTGGCTCACCCCGGAGCTGTTTCGCTTCGGCGCCAGCTCCCTGGCCAACGACCTGCTCATGCAAATCGTGAAGCAGCACACCGGCGTGTATCAATCGGCCGATTATTTTTCCAAAGATTAGGTTGTACAAGGTTAAAGTTAAAAAGGAAAAAGGATAAAGTTAGAAAGATAAAGGATAAAGAGGTTGCCCGACGGCGAGTTACCGTTTGATAGCTACACATTATTTCGTTTTCAGATTTACTGACTACAAAACCCGGTTCATTTCGCTCAAATGTTCAACCTTCATCCTAAAAAGTACTTTAACCTTGTGTATCCTTTATCCTTCTCCCTACTTTTACATTTATCCTTCTTCCTTTAACCTTGTCTTTACTTTAACCTTTATCCTTGAAATACTTTAACCTTGTTATAAATGTTAAAAGCATCTGATTTGCAAAAAAAACATCGTCTTAATTTCCGTTCGGGCTGGTCGTATGATGCGGCCCCGGAAAGCACCGATCATATTTCTATCAAACCACAGTACGGGCATTTTATAAACGGCGTATTTATTGAGCCACTTGAAGGAAAGTATTTCGACACCATAAATCCCGCCACCGAAGAAAAGCTGGCAGAAGTGGCCGTAGGCTCGCAATCAGACGTAGATGCGGCCATGAAAGCGGCGCGCAATGCCTATAAAAACGTATGGTCGAAGCTTTCGGGCCGGGAGCGCGGACGCTATATTTTTCGCATCGCCCGCATGATTCAGGAGCGGGCCCGGGAATTTGCTGTTATTGAAAGCCTCGACGGCGGCAAGCCCATCCGCGAATCGCGGGATGTGGATATTCCCACGGCGGCGGCCTACTATTTTTATTATGCCGGCTGGGCCGACAAACTGGAATACGCTTTTCCGGGCCGCAAACCTGAATCTCTGGGCGTGGCCGGGCAGGTCATTCCCTGGAATTTTCCCATGCTCATGGCGGCCTGGAAAATTGCCCCGGCCCTGGCTACCGGAAACACCGTAGTGCTGAAACCGGCTGAAACCACGCCGCTGACCGCCCTCAAGCTGGCCGAGCTCATTCAGGATGCGGGGCTGCCGCCGGGCGTCGTGAATATTGTAACCGGCGCGGGCGAAACGGGTGCCGCCATCGTGAACCATGAAGAAGCCGATAAAGTGGCCTTTACCGGTTCTACAGCGGTTGGAAAGCAGATTCAGAAGTCTATTGCCGGAACCCGTAAAAAGCTGACCTTAGAGCTGGGCGGCAAAGCAGCCAACATCATATTTGATGATGCGCCGCTGGATCAGGCCGTGGAGGGCATCATTAACGGTATCTTTTTCAATCAGGGGCACGTCTGCTGCGCCGGCTCGCGCTTGTTTGTGCAGGAAGGCGTGGCCGATGCGGTACGCGATAAACTGATTGACCGGCTCGAAACCATGATGGTCGGTGATCCGCTGGATAAAAACACGGATGTGGGCGCGATTAACTCGAAAAAGCAGTTAGAAAGCATTCGTCATTATCTGGAGCTGGGCGTCGATGAAGGCGCCGAAATCTATCAGGCTTCCTGCGCGCTGCCCGAAAAAGGCTACTGGTGTTGCCCTACGCTGGTTTCCAACGTGTCGCAATCCAGCCGGCTGGTGCAGGAAGAAATTTTTGGGCCGGTGCTCACGATACAAACGTTCCGTACGCCCGATGAAGTCATTGAAAAAGCCAATAACACGCCTTACGGCCTCTCCGGCGGCGTATGGACCGACAAAGGCTCCAAAATATTTAAGGTCAGCGGGAAAATCCGTGCGGGGGTGCTCTGGGCCAATACCTTCAACAAATTCGACCCGACCTCCCCTTTCGGCGGATACAAAGAAAGCGGCCTCGGACGCGAAGGCGGCCTTCATGGCCTGATGCCGTATCTCAAATTTTGACTTTTGAGTGATGGGTTTTGAGTTACATTCGACTTCAGACCTTCGGCTTTGAACATCCCCCCTACTGCCTATATAAATTTCTGTAAATCCTGTTTCCCATGAGCAAACGACTGGACGTAAAAAAAACCTACAAGCTATATATTGGCGGGAAATTTCCCCGCTCAGAATCGGAGCGCTATTATGCTCTGTATGGTAAAAAAGAGGAGCTTTTGGCTAATATTTGCCGGGCTTCACGAAAAGATTTCCGCAATGCAGTGCAGGCGGCCCGCAAAGCGCAGCCGGGCTGGGCCGGGCGTTCGGCCTATAATCGCGGACAGATTCTCTACCGCATTGCCGAGATGATGGAAGGCCGCCGCGAGCAGCTCATCACCGAGCTTAAGCGGGAAGGCAGTTCCTCAAAAGATGCTGAAAAAGAAGTAGATACGGCCATCGACCGGGCCGTTTACTTTGCCGGCTGGAGCGATAAATATCAACAGATTTTCGGCACCGTGAATCCAGTGGCCAGCCCGCATTTCAACTTTTCCGTGCCCGAAGCCACCGGCGTGGTAAGCGTGATTTTGCCCGAAGACGGCTCCGGCTCGCTGCTGGCGTTTATGCAACTTGTGCTGCCCGCCATTGTGGGCGGAAACACCGTTGTAGCGCTGCCCGCCCGCGATAAACCGCTGGCTATCCTTACCCTGGCCGAAATTTTGCACGCTTCGGATGTGCCGGCAGGCGTCATCAATATTTTATGCGGCGAAGCCGGCGAGCTTATCGGGGAGTTTAGCGCACACATGGATGTAAATGCCGTTGTATATGCCGGTCATGCGGGCGAAACCCGCCGGCTGATTGAACAAAATGCTGCCCTGAATGTGAA
>JBMCPG010000281.1:0-3363 GCA_048626035.1 Cyclonatronaceae bacterium | reverse complement strand
GCGTTTCAGATCAAAAACCCCGGCTTTTAATTACTCACCGCCTGCACAGCTTTCATGCCGATTACCTGACAGAAGCTTCAGGAAATCGCAAATTTACCTACGACGAGTTCCGCCCGCGCCTTTTAAAACGCCTGCGCGAGGCCGGAGCAGCGGAGTCGGCACGGGAGCGCTTCGACTCCGAAATTCCCGGGCCGGAAGCAGACGGCGCGGCGTTCCAAACGGCTTCCGATGCCCCGGAGCGCATCACCACAGACCTCGGGGAGCTGTTTTTTTTCCTGAAACATCCGCTGCGCTGGGCGATGGAGCGGCGCATGGGGATGCGGCTGCCGCGCATCGAAGAACAAGCCAGCGGCCGTGATGTGTTTCAATGGGATTCGCTTCAGAAATACAAGCTGCGCCAGGAATTGCTCGAAAAATTGCTTGAATACGAGCGCGGCCGCACCCCCCAACCGGCCGAGCCGGAGCTACGGCACTATTTCCGGCGCAAAGGAATGCTGCCGTATCAGGATATAGGCTATTTTAATTTTGCAGAGGAATACCGGAATATAAAAGGATTCATAGATCAGATTCCGGAAGAGTACCGACGTTTCCGGGCCGGGGCGCCGCAGCTCAAAACGTACATCATGCAGGTAAATCAGGTGGAGGTAAGCATTCAGCAGCGCGTGCACAGGCCCGTCGGGGGCGGGCATGTCATCATCGATCATGCCCAGGCCAAGCCAAAGCGGGTAATGGAACACTGGCTGCATCATTTATTTACTTCACTCACTACAGAACCAGAAATGCGCACCCGCTACATCAGCTTAAAAAAAGAGCGGAAAGCACATGAGCGGCCGTATGAGATGATGGTTTTTGAGCCGGATGAGCAGGCACATGAGCATCTGCAGGCACTGGTGGCTACGTATTTAAACTGTAGAGAACTGCCGCCGCCTTTTACGCCGAAAGCTCTCGAACTGCTTCATGCTTCTGATACGGCAGAAGAAAAAAAAGAAAAGAAGCTGGAATATTTTCAAAAGTACTTTAATTTTTCGACTTACGAAATGGAAAAGTACAGCACGCTTTATGGCGATGATCCCTACGCCGAGTTATTTTACAAAGGCTATCAGCAGGAATTTGAATCCCAGCTTCGGGACTTGAAAGACCGGTTTTGGGCCGGAATAAAGCTGCAACAGCCGGATTAGCCGGGCGCTCAGCGCTCGCTGGTGAAGGCATATACCAGCAGATTTACGCCCATGCGCAGGGCGGCCAGGCGCTTTTCTTCGGGGTTGTCGTGCACATCGTAGGCCCAGCCGTCGGCGAGGTTGGTTTCGTGGGTGTAATACACGGCGAGCCGGCCGTCGCGGAAAATGCCGTAGCCGCGCGGCGCCTCCCCATCGTGCTCATGAATTTTGGGAAGTCCGTTGCTAAAGCTGAATACCTGATTATAAATAGGATGATCGGCGGGAAGCTCTATGAGCGTATCGTCGGGAAAGGTTTCATCAATTAACGTACGCACGTAGGAATCGAAGCCGTAATCATCATCTATGTATAAAAATCCGCCGTTATCTACATAATCGCGCAGATTAGAAGCCTCGGTTTGATTAATAACAAGATTCCCGTGCCCGGTGAGGAAGGCGAAGGGATATTCATGGATGCGGCGGCTGCCGATATCCACATCATCATACTGCCGGCTCAGGGAAATCGGGATTTCGTTGCGGGCAAAAGCGATGAGATTGCTGAGCGCCGAGGGATCGTTATACCAATCGCCGCCGCCGCGATATTTGATGCGGGCAATGCGCAGGCCTTCCTCTTCGTCGGGCTGTGCCTGCAGCTCCGCCGGGGGGACAGCAGACGCAGAAGCCGCAACGGAGCCGGCTTGAAACGCCATCGTGGTTAAGAAAAAGCTTAGTAAAAACAAGGGAATAAAAATACGAAATACGGGTAAAAACAACATTTCAGAATTTGATGGCTTAAGTTATATTTATGCGGAACCTGCGGCAGCACAGCTTTATATAAGCGTCGTAAGGTAGGCATTCATTCAGCTACAATACCGGCACAACCTAATCTTTTTTAGGCAACGTGCGCCTTTCTCCTATCATATTTGATTTTTTTTACGATGATGTTTTTGCGTTTTTTTTCGCCCTCGTTTGCCCTTCCGCTGCTTTTCCTGTTCTCGTTTGGCACGCTCCAGGCCTGCGCGGCTACCAACACGCCCACGCAGCCCGCACCCGCCGACACCCTCATTAATGAGATGGCCGCCGACGACAACTGGGCGGTGGTTACGGCCAGCCCCGACGAAATTCCTGCGCCCGAAAATATGCGCGTAGAACCGCCAAACTGGTGGACCGGCTACGAAAACGGCGAGCTTCAGCTTCTGGTGTATGCCAACGATATTGGCACGGCCCGCGTGCGCCTGAGCCCCTACGAAGGCGTAGAGCTGCGGCGCGTGGTACATGTGGAAAACGAAAACTATGCGTTTGTATATCTTCATATCGATGAAGACGCGCAGCCCGGGCAGCTCGAGCTTCTTTTTGAGTTGCCTGATCGGGACATGCCGCTGAGCTACAGCTACGAACTGCGCGCGCGCGACCGCTCCGGCACGCAAAACCAGGGATTTGACAGCAGCGACACCATTTATTTACTCATGCCCGACCGCTTCGCCAACGCCAACCCCGAAATCAGCGAAATCGACGGCATGCTCGAAGGCGTGGATATGGACGAGCCTTACGCCCGGAAAGGTGGGGATATCGAAGGCATCATACAGCATCTCGACTATATTCAGGATTTAGGCATGACGGCCGTATGGATAAACCCCATTTTCGAAAACGATATGCCCACCAACTACGATATCGGCGCGGGCTTTTATCATGGCTACGCCGCTACCGATATGTACCGGGTGGACCGGCGGTTTGGCAGCAATGAAGACTTCAATCGCCTGGTGGCCGAATCGCAGGAAAAAGGCATGAAAGTGATTATGGACATGATTCATAACCACGTGGGCACGCATCACTGGTTCATCAAAGACCTGCCTTCTACCGACTGGCTACACTCGCAGGCCGAATACGGCAACACCAGCTTCCGCACCCACACCATGATCGATCCCTACGCCTCCCAAAAAGACTACGACGCGACCATCCGCGGCTGGTTTGTGGATGAAATGCCCGATTTAGATCAGCGCAATCCATTGGTAGCCGACTACCTCATCCAGAATACGCTTTGGTGGATAGAAGCCAGCGGCATCGACGGCATCCGCATGGATACACACGCCTATCCCTACCCCGATTACATGGCCGACTGGGCGGAGCGCGTGCTCACCGAATATCCCGATTTCAATATCGTAGGCGAGGTCTGGATGCCCAACGTAGCCACAACCGCCTGGTGGCAGCG
>JBMCPG010000280.1:0-3363 GCA_048626035.1 Cyclonatronaceae bacterium | reverse complement strand
CGCGTAGTCAAGGCGAATCTGGTCGGCCGCGCCTTCATCCATGGCCGCAAAAGAAAACAGCAAGCCGCCATAAGAAGCAGTCGGGAAATGGAAGATTAACGTGTTTTCGCCGCCATCCCCGGTGAAAGGCTGTCTTGTTTGAAGGCCGCGCATCAGGGTTTCATCAAATGCTTCTTCGTTGTTGGCTTCCGCCCGATAGTTCAGCGCCGTAGGCTTATTTCGCCGCTCCATCGAGGCTTTTCGCCAGTCGGGATGGGCGTCGTTAAACGGATATCCGCTGAGGGCCGACTCAAACTGTATGATGGCATCGTTGCCTTCGCCGGCTGCATAAGTCGATGCAAGTTCAGTGAGCGGGGTATCGTTGGGCATGTCCTCGGTGAAATGCCAAAAGTAGCCCAGCTCCAACTCTTCAGGATCAACGGGCGCTTCACCCATTTGTGAGTCCATCCAGGCCAGGCGCTCGAGCAGCCAGTTTTCCATCCAGTCCAGCTCTTCTTCCCATGTATTGGCCACGAAGTAGTTGGGCCAGACGTATTCGCCTAAAATGGGCCAGCGCTCAAAATTGCGCTGCTGTGCTTCCTGTAGCTCCTGCTGTTTGTCGTTGATGAGGCCGGACAAATGCGCTTCGGAAAACATGCCCTGCCGATAGGTCCACCAGCGTTGCTGCATGCGCTGCACATAGGCCTCATCCTCCAGCAGCCGCACGTACCAGTCCCGCACGCCACAGCCGATATAGCAATCATTTTCCGGCAGGTCTTCATAATACCAGCCTTCTGTTTTCCAGCCGTCGATGTAATCGGCATTGCCGAGGCTGAGGTTGAAATCCCAGGCTGGCCCCATCACCAGTTTTTTCCCGCGGTCTTTGTACATGAAGGTGCTGAGGCGATAGCCGTCAATCTCCCGCAGCAGCTCGGTGAGCAGAAAATGATCGATGAAGGAATCTGTATCAATATAGGAGGCATACCCGGCCGGACTGTCAAAATCGGGGCCGTAAAGGGCGGCTTCAAATGCGCTCATATAGTTCTGAATCCAGCTTTTTTGCGCTGGCGTTGCGTCTTCTTCCTGCGGCCGCACAAAGCCCAGCGTCGTGCCCGATGGCGTGGTGAAGCCCGCCTGCCCTTCATCCAGCCGGGCTTTTTTGATGATGTAGCCGCCGCTGATTTCCGGCTCCGTCTCATCGCCCGGCCCTAATTGATGGATATTTACGCGGTTTTCGTCCCATTTAATGCGTTCTACCAGCAGATACACGCCATGATAACTGCTTTGGCTCAGCGGGGCGTTGCCCAGGTGCTCGAATACCTCTACAAATTGCGTGCGCGGTGCCCAGCGGCCAAAGGCCCGGGCGAGATCGTAGGCAATAGCATTGCGCATCAGGGATTTATCGCTGTAGGGCGCGTATAAAATCCAGTTGTGCTCAGGCGGCAGGCCGAAGAGAGCTTCGCTGCGGTCGCCGCGGTCATCATCCCGTAAATGAAAGCCGTACATTTTTTTGGGAAATTCTTGCGAGCTGGTTCCGCGAATATTGGCCTCCGCAAGGCTGGGCATCACGAGATCAGGATTGCCGCTGAGCCGGGTGCGGCCATCCTCGCCGGGCTGCAGAAACATCATGGAAACCGGCTTGCGCTCCCCCGGCCCGATGCCAAACAGAAACTGGTGCATGACCACAAGCGGCAGGTCGGAGCTGAAATTTTCCACGTCTCCATTCAGGCGAATGTGCGAAAAGATGCGGGCCTGGCTGGGAATGTAGCCGTTCTTGAAGGCCCGCGCCCGGATAATGCCCGAGTTGCTGATCGATAAGGGCCCGGAATAGCGACTTCCGCTGTTTGCTTCCGGCCGGCTGCCGTTGGTCGTATAGCGGATTTCTGCCTCCTGCTCAGCGCTTAATTCCAGAGTGATGCCGCCCGAATAGAGTCCGCCGGGGTGTGAAAAAACCGGCGGCGCCAGAATGCCTTCATAGGCTTCGGTTGTATTGGATGCGCCGGGCGTAGGCGTTGTAAAGAATACCAGAGTTGTGCTGCCGTCGGGTTTGCGCCCGTAGGAAATATCGGGCTGCAGCTCCAGCGGCGGAATTTCGTCGGCGGTTTGGCCATCTGGCGCGCTTAAGGAAATCGGCTCGCCATCGGCCGAAATCTTGAAATTGGTGTGCAGCGGCTGCCCCGGCGTGCGCCGGTTTTTGCCTGAGGCCCAAACGAGCAAAAACGCGCCGGGTTCCAGCGAAATATCCGGAAACTCCCAGCGAAACGGCCGTTCTGCGTCGTCGGAAAGACCAAAACCGTTTAGTGAAATCACCTCATCGGTTGGGTTATACAGCTCAATCCAGTCTTCGAACTCGCCGTCTTCATCGGCCATGGTCTGCGCATTCGAAGCCTGTATTTCGTTAATGAGCTGGGCCTGCGCCCCGGGAGCCATCATCCCGAAAAAAACGACCGGCACAAACAGAGAAAAGAAAAAGCGGGAAAAGAACATCATGAGAAACAGTCCGGAATCGAATAGAAAAATGGGATATGTGCATCAACTTTATGCTACTGCATTTTATTGAAAAATAAAAATGTGCGACCATGCATACATTTTGCTGTTGTGATGTCGCGGCTTCCAAGCGAAACCCGTATCTTTGTCGCCTGCACGTACTAATCCATTTTTTACCGCAATTTTTACATGATGAAAGCATCCGATTCGTCCTCTCCGGCTTCCCCAAAAACTATCGGCATCGTGATGGGCAGCGACTCCGACTGGCCGGTGATGCGCGCCGCCCGCGAAATTTGTGAGGAGTTTGACGTGCCCTTTGAGGCCAGAGTCGTTTCCGCGCATCGCACGCCCGACCTGATGGCTGACTATGGAAAAACCGCCCGCCAGCGCGGTATAGGCGTGATTATCGCCGGAGCCGGCGGGGCGGCGCATCTGCCCGGAATGCTGGCCGCCTACACTACGCTTCCGGTTATCGGCGTGCCGGTAGAGAGCCGCAAGCTCAAGGGCATCGACAGCCTGCTTTCTATTGTGCAAATGCCCAAAGGCGTGCCGGTGGAAATGGAAGCGGTGATGGTGCTCAGCTGAGGCTGCTGATCATCTCCCGGTATCCGGCCTTGTAGTCCGGGTACCGGAACTGAAAACCGCTGTCGCGCAGGCGCTGATTATTGCAGCGCTTGCTGCCGGCGCGCCCGCCTTTTCTTGCGCCCTCCACAGGTTCCTTGCACGGTACCTGCTGACGAACCCAGTCAACCACTTCATCCAGCCGCACCGGCTCGCAATCACTGGCGATATAAAGGTCCTCAATGGCTTTGCCGGCAAGGGCCTGCCCTGACAGCCAGGCAATGGCATTGGCGGCATCCACTTCATGAATACGATTGCTGAACGGTGCCGGAGGCT
>JBMCPG010000279.1:0-3366 GCA_048626035.1 Cyclonatronaceae bacterium | reverse complement strand
GCAACGGCCTGCGCCCCTCGCGCTACTACGTAACCCGCGATGATATGATCGTGCTGGCCTCTGAAGTGGGCGTGCTGGATATCCCCGCCGACGAGGTGCTCTATAAAGAACGCCTGCAGCCCGGCCGCATGCTACTCATTGATACCGAGGAAAAGCGCATCATTAGTGATGAAGAAATTAAGCGCGAACTCGTGCGCGAGCATCCCTACAAGCAATGGCTGAAAGAAAATCTTGTAGATTTCAGTGAAGTCGCCTGTAAACTCGACTACACCGCGCCCCAACAGCTGGAGCATCATCTCATTGTGCAGCGGCAGAAGGTTTTTGGCTACACCTACGAAGATTTGAAAGTAAACGTAGGTCCGATGGCCGAAAAAAGCCTGCAGCCGGTAGGCGCGATGGGCAACGATGCCCCGATTGCGGTGCTTTCCAACAAGCCGCAGTTGCTCTATAATTATTTCAAGCAGCTTTTTGCGCAGGTAACCAATCCGCCGATAGATCCTATTCGTGAAGAAATGGTTACCTCCACGGAAACCTATCTCGGCGCGCAAGGCAATATTCTGGAAGCCACGCCCGAGCGCTGCCGCCAGATTATGCTGCCCAGTCCTATTTTAACAACCGAAGAATTCGATAAGCTCAAACGCCTGGGCAATCCCAATTTCAGCCATCAGGTCTTGCCTATGCTTTTTGAGGCCGAATCGGGTGCCGAAGGCCTGGAAAAAAGCCTGGATGAGCTTTTCGCCGCCGCCGACGCGGCCATAGAATCGGGCGCAAATATCATCATTTTATCTGATCGGGCGTTCGATAAGCATCATGCTCCGATTCCCGCGCTTCTGGCGGTTTCGGGCCTGCATCACCATTTAATACGCAGCGGCACGCGTACCGAAGTCAGCATTGTGCTGGAATCCGGCGAGCCGCGCGAGGTACATCATTTTTGCACCCTGCTGGGCTTTGGCATGGATGCGGTGAACCCGTATATGGCCTACGAAAGCCTCTACGACATGATTGAGCAGGGCCTGATTTCCGAACTGACCTACAAGCAGGCCGTAAAAGGCTACAATAAAGCCGTCGTAAAAGGCATCGTAAAAGTGATGTCGAAGATGGGGATTTCGACCATCAAATCGTATCGCGGGGCGCAGATTTTTGAAGCCCTCGGCATTGCCAAAAGCGTGATGGATAAATATTTCACCTGGGCCGATTCGCGCCTGCAGGGCATCACCCTAAAGGAAATCGCCAAAGAAGCCCAGATGCGGCACGAGCGCGCATTCCCGAAAGTGAGGGTAAAAGGTGATGTGCTGGATGAAGGCGGCCAGTACAAATGGCGGCGCGATGGCGAATATCACATGTATAATCCGAAAACGGTGCATACCCTGCAATTTGCCACTAAAACCGGCGATTATCAGCTCTACAAAGACTATGCGCGCATGCTCGATGAGCAGGATGATCCCGCCCCGACGCTGCGCCACATGCTGGAATTTAAATTCAGCCAGGCGCCGGTGCCGCTGGAAGAGGTAGAATCGGTGGAGTCTATTTGCAAGCGATTTAAGAGCGGGGCGATGTCCTACGGTTCCATATCTTCGGAAGCCCATGAAGCCCTGGCTATTGCCATGAACCGCATTGGCGGCAAAAGCAATAGCGGCGAGGGCGGCGAAGATACGCACCGCTATACCCGCGACCCCAACGGCGACTCGCGCAGCAGCGCCACCAAGCAGGCGGCTTCGGGGCGCTTTGGCGTAACCAGCCAGTATTTGAATGAAGCGCAGGAACTGCAGATTAAGATGGCGCAGGGAGCAAAGCCCGGCGAGGGCGGGGAGCTACCCGGCCGGAAAGTGTATCCCTGGATTGCAAAAGTGCGCTTCTCAACGCCCGGCGTAGGGCTGATTTCCCCGCCGCCGCACCACGATATTTATTCGATTGAAGATCTTGCCCAGCTTATTCATGATCTCAAGAATGCCAACGATCGCGCCGATATTAACGTAAAGCTGGTTTCGCTGGTAGGTATTGGTACGATTGCGGCCGGGGTATCAAAAGGCAAAGCCGACAAGATTTTGGTTTCCGGCCACGACGGCGGCACCGGCGCCTCGCCGCAAACCAGCATTAAGCATGCCGGAATGCCCTGGGAAATCGGGCTGGCGGAAGTGCATCAGACGCTGGTGCTCAACAACTTGCGCAGCCGCGTGCGCCTGGAAACCGACGGGCAAATCAAGACCGGCCGCGATGTGGTGCTGGCGGCGCTGCTGGGCGCCGAAGAATACGGATTCGGCACCAGCGCGCTCATCACGCTGGGCTGTATTATGATGCGCGTTTGCCATCTGGATACCTGCCCGGTAGGCGTAGCCAGCCAGAATCCGGATTTACGCCATAAATTTACCGGCGATCCCGAATACATGGTCAATTTCATGAAATTCATCGCGCAGGACGTGCGCGAGCACATGGCCAAACTTGGCTTCCGTACCATCGATGAAATGATTGGCCGGGCCGACCGGCTGCAGCAGCGCCGCACCGGGCACTGGAAAGCTAAACTGCTGGATTTATCGCCATTGCTATACCGTCCGCAGGCTCCGCCCCATGTGGGCGTGCGCAAGCTCATAAAGCAAAACCACGGCCTGGAAAATTCTATGGACGTGCAGTCGCTGCTCGATATTTGCGCGCCGGCGCTGGAAAACGGCCATTTAGTGCGGGCCTCTCTGCCTATCAAAAATACCAACCGCGTGGCCGGAACGCTGCTCGGCAGTGAAGTAACCCGGCGCTATGGTGCAAGAGGGCTGCCCGAAGACACCATCAGGCTAAATCTGCGTGGCTCGGCCGGCCAGAGCTTTGGCGCGTTCCTCACCAAAGGCATCACTCTGGAGCTGGAAGGCGATGCCAACGATTATGTGGGCAAAGGCCTCTCCGGCGGCAAGCTGATTTTATACCCCGACCGCGAAGCGCGTTTCAAGCCGGAAGAAAATATCATCATAGGAAACGTGGCGATGTACGGGGCTACCAGCGGCGAAGCCTATATTCGCGGAAAAGCCGGCGAGCGTTTCTGCGTGCGCAACAGCGGCGTGCGCGCCGTCGTGGAATCGGTCGGCGATCATGGCTGTGAATACATGACTGGCGGCCGGGTGGTCGTGCTCGGCACTACCGGGCGTAACTTTGCCGCAGGAATGTCGGGCGGCATTGCCTATGTGATTGATGAAGACAATACTTTCGCCCGGCGCTGCAACCAAGAGCTGGTGCACCTGGAGCGGCTGGAAGATCATCAGGAAATCACCGAAGTGAAAACAATGATTCGTCGCCATGCCGACTATACCGACAGCAACCGCGCGTGGAAAATACTGGCCCGCTGGGATGAAATGATTCCCCGGTTTGTGAAAGTCTATCCTA
>JBMCPG010000278.1:0-3379 GCA_048626035.1 Cyclonatronaceae bacterium | reverse complement strand
TGAAGCGAATCCCGCTTACCGGAAAGTTGTCGATCGCGCGCTGGGTCTGGGCGGCATAATAGGCCCTGGCGGGGACGTTGACCTCGCCCATGGAATCTTTCTCAATTCTGAAATCGCTCATATTTAGTGCTTTAAGTGAATAAATTAATGGGTGGCATCATATTCTAATATCGGTATAAGATAAGGAAAATAGAGATACGCCCAAGCATGGCAATTGCGTTGTGGCAGGAAACGAAATACGCGTATCTTTGCTTTTTGATTCCGCAACCTGAGCAACCCGCCGGATATCCGCTGCCTTCATCAGCGCTGATATGCGGCTTTTGGCGTTTGCGCAAGGCCTGTTTCTGGTCTCACTTTTATTTCATGATGCTTTAACAATTTCTTATAAGCAAAGCATTATTTTAGGCTTATGATGCCATCACCCTAACTCCAAGTTTTTCCCGCATGGGTATTTCCCTGGTTCGCAGCACCGTAATTGATTCTCTTCCCCTCAGCACCTTTCAAAAACACATCAAAGCACAGGATGATGTGCGCCTATTGCGCTATCGGGGCGCCGTGAGCGCGTTTCTGGCTGCCGAGCTGGCGGTGCAGAACGCGCATCTGGTGGTCATTTTTCCCGATGAGGAAGCCGCGCAGTTTTTTGCCGGCGACCTGCAAACCCTGGGGGTTTCGGACGTACATTTTTTTCCGGAATCCAACCTGAAGCCCTATCAGGAGATGGGCGTGAGCGATTCGGCGCGGCTGGTGCAGCGGGCTGAAGTGCTGGATGCCGTAACGCAGAGCGATCAGAACGTGCTGGTGAGCAGCGCCGCCGCCCTGGCCGAAAAGGTGATTTCGCCGGACTCGTTTTCTGCGGCGGCCATCACCTTGCAAAAGGGCGGCGAAATGGAGATGGACGGGCTGCGCGCGCAGCTTCTGGACAGCGGCTATGAGGAGGTCAATTTTGTAGAAAAACCCGGCGAGCTGGCCGTGCGAGGCGGTATTTTTGATGTGTTTCCCTATTCGGGCGAACATCCCGTACGGCTGGAGTTTTTTGGTGATGAAGTGGATTCTATCCGGCAGTTCGATGCCGATTCCCAGCGCTCGGTGGGTTTTCTGGATCAGGTGCGCATCGTGCCGAATACGTCGGCCCTCAGCGAGGACGGCCGGGAAGCGCTGTTGAGCTATTTTCCGCCGAATACGGTATTTATGATGGTTGATGCGCCCGCCGCCCTGGCCGAGGCCGATAAGCAGTTTGAGGCCGCCCGGCAAATTTATGAGGCGGGGGTGAAGGCTGAGGCTAAGGTTGAGGGTGAGGGTGAGGGTGAGGTGCCGAAGCCGGGAGCCTTGTATTTGGATGGCGCCGGGATGCAGGCGTTTCTGGATGCGCAGGCCTGTTTTTATGCCGGGGATATTGCCCCGGAAGGCGTGGAGCCGGCCTTCACGCATGCGCTGGAGTCGGCCCCGCAGCCCGAATTTAACGGATCGGTGCGGCTGCTGGAGGAAAACCTGCGCGAGCTGAGCGCCGATGCCATCATCACGCACATCATCTGTGATAATGACGGGCAGCGGGAGCGGCTGGAAGAGCTGTTGGGCGAGCCGGACGAAAGCCTGCGCTATCATCTGAGCGTGGAGACGCTTCATGAGGGCTTCATCCTGCCGGCGCAAAAAGTGGCGCTCTACACCGATCATCAGATTTTCAACCGCTATCATCGCCCGAAAACCCGCAAGCGCGCGGCATCGGGCGGCATTTCCTTCAAAGAGCTGAAGGATCTCAACATCGGCGACTATGTGGTGCACGTGGATTACGGCATCGGGCAGTTTGCCGGCTTCAAGAAAATCAAGGTCAAAAACACCGTGCAGGAAGTGGTGATGCTGCGCTATCAGGAAAACAGCACGCTGTATGTGAATGTGTCCAGCCTGTTCAAGATTCAGAAATATTCGGGCAAAGACGGGCACGCGCCGAAAATCACCAAGCTGGGCAGCGGCGAATGGGCGCGCAAAAAGGCCTCGGCCAAGCGCAAAGTGAAGGATATCGCCCGGGAGCTCATCAAGCTGTATGCCAAGCGGCGGGCGCAGAAAGCCTTCGCCTTTTCGCCGGACAACTACATGCAGACCGAAATGGAGGCGTCGTTTATTTATGAAGAAACCGAGGATCAGCTTTCGGCCATCGAACACGTGAAAGCCGACATGGAAAAGGAAATGCCCATGGATCGGCTGGTCTGCGGTGATGTGGGTTTTGGCAAAACCGAAGTCGCGGTGCGGGCCGCCTTCAAAACCGCGCTGGACGGCAAGCAAGTGGCGGTTTTAGTGCCGACTACGATTCTGGCCGATCAGCAATACAAAACCTTCAAAGCCCGCATGAAGGATTTTCCGGTAGAGGTGGACATGCTTTCCCGCTTCCGCAGCAAAGCCGAGCAAAAGGACACCTTAAAGCGGTTAAAAGAAGGCAAGGTTGATGTGCTTATCGGCACGCATCGCATCACCTCAAAAGACGTGCAGTTCAACGATATCGGCCTGCTCATTATTGATGAAGAGCAGCGTTTCGGCGTGGCGACCAAGGAGAAAATCAAGCGGTTCCGGGCCGCCGTGGACACCCTCACGCTCACGGCCACGCCCATTCCGCGCACGCTTCAATATTCGCTGATGGGCGCGCGCGACCTGAGCGTCATCAACACGCCGCCCCCGAACCGGCAGCCGGTGCAAACCGAGGTGATGAGCTTCGACAGCGGGCGCATTCAGGATGCCATCAATCAGGAAGTCAGCCGGGGCGGACAGGTGTTTTTTATTCATAACCGCGTGAAAAACATTGAAGAAGTCTGCGGCATGATTCGCGACCTGGTGCCGAATATTAAAGTGCGCTACGCCCACGGACAGATGCAGGGCAAGGAGCTGGAAAAAATCATTATGGATTTTTATGCCCATAAGTTTGATGTGCTGGTGTCCTCCAACATTGTGGAAAACGGCATCGATATCTCCAACGCCAACACCATCATCATAAATCACGCCGATAAATTCGGCCTCAGCGAGCTGCATCAGCTTCGGGGCCGGGTGGGCCGCTCCAACCGCAAGGCGTTTTGTCATCTCATCGCGCCGCCGTTTCAGATGCTCTCCACCGACAGCCGCAAACGGTTGATGGCCCTGGTCGAATATGCGGATTTAGGCTCCGGCTTCAACATCGCCATGCGCGACCTCGATATACGCGGGGCGGGCGACATTCTGGGCGGCGAGCAAAGCGGCTTTATCAGTGATGTGGGCTTTGAGATGTACACCAAAATCCTGAATGATGCCGTCAAGGAGCTGAAAGAAAGCGAATTCAGCGAGCTGTTTGATGATGTGCCGGCCGACATCGACTATCCCGAAACTACGGTAGAATTTGATCAGCAGGCGCTGCTGCCGC
>JBMCPG010000277.1:0-3380 GCA_048626035.1 Cyclonatronaceae bacterium | reverse complement strand
CGCGATAACATCAAGCTCATCAATTCGCTGAAAACCCTGCGCGATCTGGGCAACAGCGTTTTGGTCGTAGAGCACGACCGTGAAACCATCGAACATGCCGATTACGTGGTGGATATGGGGCCGGGCGCGGGCATCAACGGCGGCGAAATCGTAACGCAGGGCCGGCCCGAAGAGCTGGACGAAACTTCGACCACCTCAGAGTATTTACGCTATAAAAAAGTGGTGGAAATGCCCGAAACCCGGCGGAAAGGCAACGGAAAGCAGCTCATTTTAAAAGGCGCGCGCGGCCACAATTTACAGCAGGTGGATCTGAAGCTGCCGCTGGGCTGCTTCATTGCGGCTACGGGCGTGAGTGGAAGCGGAAAAAGCTCGCTCATCAACCAAACGCTGGTGCCGGTGCTGAGCAACTATTTTTTCAAGTCGAAACAAGCCGCCCTGCCCTACGACAGCATCGAAGGCATCGACCACGTCGATAAAATTATTTCTATTGATCAAAGCCCGATCGGGCGCACGCCGCGCTCCAATCCCGGCACTTATACTAAGGTTTTTGATGCCATCCGGAGCCTGTTTGCCGAACTGCCGGAGGCGCGCATCCGGGGCTACGATCAGGGCCGCTTTTCGTTTAATGTGAAGGGAGGCCGCTGTGAAGACTGCAAGGGCGACGGACTCAAAAAAATAGAGATGAATTTCCTGCCTGATGTGTACGTGAAGTGCGAAACCTGCGGCGGCAAGCGCTACAACCGCGAAACCCTCGAAATTTTCTATAAAGGCAAAACCATCTCCGACGTGCTCGAAATGTCGATTCATGAAGCCGTGGAATTTTTCGATGCCATGCCTCGCATCAAGCGCATTTTGCAAACCCTGGATTCTGTCGGGCTGGGATACCTCAAAATTGGCCAGCAGAGCACCACGCTCAGCGGCGGGGAAGCCCAGCGCATCAAGCTGTCGCGGGAGCTTTCAAAAGTGGGCACCGGCAACACGCTTTATGTGATGGATGAACCGACGACCGGCCTTCATTTCGAGGACGTGCGCCAGCTTGTGGCTGTCATTCAGATGCTGGTGGATAAAGGCAATACCGTTATTGTGATTGAGCACAATCTGGATTTAATTAAAGCCGCCGATCATATCGTGGATTTAGGACCCGACGGCGGCAAGCACGGCGGGCAGATTATTGCCCAGGGCACGCCGGAAAAAGTGGCGCGCAGCCGGAAAAGCCCGACCGGAAAATTCCTGAAAGCCGAAATGAAGGAGCATCACGAGCGCTTTCAAAAAGCCGAAGTTTCTTCCACCTGAGCCCTTCATTTACCTGATAAACAGGAGTTTCCATGCGCATCATGATTTGCTGTAACGGGCAGCCGCCGGCCGCTTCATTGCTGCATCAGGCGGCAGGCTGGGCCGATTATATTATTGCGGCCGACGGCGGGGCAAACGTGCTGCTGAGCCACGCCGTTGTTCCCGATGCCATCACCGGAGATATGGACAGCTACAGCCGGGACGCGTTCGAACGCTTTTTAAAGCTGCGAAAGCAGGAAAAAAGCCCGTTTCCTCCCGAAAAAACGCCTGAATTAATTCCCAATCCCGATCAGGAAAGCAACGACCTTGAAAAGGCGCTTGAGCTGGCCCGCAAGCGGCAGGAGAGCCATCATCCGGCCCCAAAAGCGGCCGTGGTAATTTGCGGGGCAACCGGCTACCGGCTCGATCACAGCCTCAAAAACCTGTCGGTAATGCAGCAATTTTTGCCGCACTTTTCCTCTCTTTTTATGATAGATGACTACCTCTGCACGTTTCTGCATCCGCCCCGGAAAACGCTGCGGTTTCACCTGCCCGAAGCCACGCCGGTTTCGCTGTTTCCGCTCTCCGGCCGGGTGGAGGGCCTCACGACGCGCGGGCTCAAATATGAATTAGATGATGATTTCCTGGAAAACGGCCGGCGCGATGGCTCTTCTAACGAAATAGCGGCGGGCGGCGAAATTTCCGGCGGTTTCGAAGAAAAAGCCCCGGACATTCCGGAGAAAACGCTCGAATTACGCTATCAGCGCGGGCAGCTGGCCATCATGATTTCACCGCTTAACGGAATGAAATGGCCTTTACTGTCTTAGACTGGATTCCGCTGTTGCTGTATTTCGGGCTGCTGATGGTTTTCAGCCTGCGTAAAAAATACCGTGCCCGCGCCGGCGACGATGAACTCAGCTATCTGCTTTCCGGGCGGCGAATGAGCCTGCCGGCTTTTGTGCTTACGCTGGTGGCTACCTGGTATGGCGGCATTTTGGGCGTAGGGGAGTTTACGTATCAGGCGGGCATAGCGCAATGGTTTTTATTCGGGCTGCCGTATTATCTGTTTGCGGCCCTTTTTACCGTATTTCTGGCGGGGAAAATCCGGGCCGGAAATGCCCTGACCATTCCGGAAGCGCTGGAAACGGCCTACGGACCCAAACCTGCGATTGCCGGGGCCTTAGGCGTATTTCTGCTGGTTAGCCCCGCGCCCTATATCCTGATGCTCGGCGTGCTCGCACAAGTGGTTACCGGTAGCGATTCCTACTTGTGGTACGGCGTGGGCATCGCCATTTTTTCGGCCTTTTATGTCGGTTTGGGCGGATTTAGCGCCGTGGTGCGTACCGACGCGCTTCAGCTTGTGCTCATGTATGGCGGCTTTATGATGCTGGCCGGAGTGGCCTGGCAGCATTTTGGCTCGCCGGCCGAACTGTGGAAAACCCTGCCCGACACCCACGCGGATCCTTCTGGCGGCTTTTCGCCGGGCTATGTGCTGGCCTGGGTATTTATTGCGATGTGGACTTTCGTCGATCCGGGCTTTCATCAACGGGCGGCGGCTGCTAAAACTCCGGAAACGGCCCGGCGCGGCATCTTTATTTCCATAGGCTGCTGGTTTGTATTTGATATGCTTACGCTGCTGAGCGGTTTATATGCCTTTGCCATTTTGGGCGAACATCTGGCCCAACCCGTAGCCGCATTTCCGGCTCTGGCCGCGGAGCTCCTGCCGGTGGGATTTTTGGGGCTTTTCATCACCGCGCTGGTTGCCGTTATCATGAGCACGCTGGATAGCTTCTTGTTTCTTTCCGGGCAAACGCTGGGCCGGGATGTCCTCAAACGCTATGCCCATTATTTTGGAAGCGGGGTCTCCGGCCGCGATGCCATCAGCCTTACCCGGGCTGGAATTGCAGCGGCCACGCTTCTGGCTATTGCCCTGATATGGGCGTTCCCGAGCGTCATTGAATTGTGGTACGTGCTGGGCAGTTTGGTTATTCCGGCGCTTTTACTTCCGGTGCTGGGGGCGTATTTGCCGTTTTTCCGGATGGACGGGCGGGTTTGTTTTTTTGCGATATGTGCGGGCTTTACCGCTTCGCTGGGCTGGCTTCTTATGG
>JBMCPG010000276.1:0-3380 GCA_048626035.1 Cyclonatronaceae bacterium | reverse complement strand
GAATCCATCAAAAAGACCAACCGCTGCGTTATTGTGGATGAGTCGCATCCTTTTGCCGGAATGGCCGCCGAAATCGGCTTCATGATTCAGCGGGATGCCTTCGATTATCTCGATGCGCCCGTACAGCGCGTTACCATCCCGGATGCGCCCGCGCCGTTTGCCAAAAACCTGTTCGATGCGTGGTTCCCAAGCCCGAAACAAGTAATTGATGCGGTCAATGCCGTAACCTACAGAACCTAAACTCAAGCTAAAGAAGAGGAAGCAGATATGGCCATTGTAATTGATATGCCCAAACTCAGTGACACCATGGAAGAAGGGGTCATTGCGAAATGGAATGTAAAAGAAGGCGATAAAGTCCAATCCGGCGATATTATCGCAGAAGTAGAAACCGATAAAGCTACCATGGAAGTGGAAGCCTTTGATCCCGGTACGGTCCTCAAAATTGTGGCTCAGGAAGGCGAAACCGTGCCACTGGGCGGACAAATCGCGATTCTTGGAAAAGAAGGCGAAGACATCAGCGGCCTGCTCGACGGCGGCGGCAGCAGCGAAGAAGCCGAAACCTCTGGCGAGGAAGCGCCGGCCGATACGCCCGCTGCAAACGGGCAGCAGCGTTCCGAAGACGACGCCGATTTTGATCCGCTGTTTGGCGGGCTCGAAGACGAGGAAGCCGAAGAAGAAGAGGCCGACGACGACAGCCGTGTGAAAGCCTCTCCGCTGGCCCGCAAAATGGCCGAAGAGCAGGGCATCAAACTTTCCAAAGTGAAAGGAAGCGGCCCCAACGGACGCATCATCAAAAAAGATATTGAAGCCTACGAACCTGCAAAAGAGGCCCCCGCTAAGGAAGCACCGAAAGCCGCCGCGCCTTCGTTAGGCGGCCAAAAGCCGGCGAAAGAAGAAGCCCCGGCCGCCGCCGAACCCAAAAAAGCGCCGGCTCCGAAAGAAGCCCCCGCTGCCGCCAAAGGAAGCTACGAAGACGTACCCGTTTCCCAGATGCGCCGCGCCATTGCCCGTCGTTTAGGCGAAAGCAAGTTTACCAATCCGCATTTCTATGAAACGATTGATATCGACATGCAAAAGGCCGTGGAGCTGCGCGAAAGCTTCAACGCCCTGCCCGATACCAAGGTCAGTTTCAACGATATGGTGGTGAAAGCAAGCGCGGTGGCCCTGCGGCGGCATCCGAAGGTAAACAGCTCCTGGTACGACGATTTTATCCGTCGCCATAACGATGTGCACATTGCCGTGGCGGTAGCCGTTGAGGAAGGCCTGCTCACGCCGGTAGTGTTCAACACCGACAGCAAGGGGCTAACCGAAATCAATGCCGAAGTGAAGGAATTGGCCGGCAAAGCGCGCGATAAAAAATTGCAGCCCGATGAAATGGAAGGCAGCACCTTCACCATCAGCAATCTGGGTATGTTCGGCATTGAAGAATTCACCGCCATCATCAATCCGCCCAACGCCTGTATTCTGGCCGTAGGCGCGATTCGTGATGTGCCCGTGGTCGAAAACGGCGAAGTCGTACCCGGCAAGCGCATGAAGGTAACACTCTCCAGCGATCACCGCATTGTGGATGGGGCCACCGCCGCCGAGTTCCTGAAAACGTTGCGCAGCCTGTTGGAAAACCCCACGAGCATGCTGCTGTAAAAGGCCTCCAAAACCATCATATTGAAAATGTGAAAGGCTTTGTCGGGCTGTCCGGCAAAGCCTTTTTCTGCTTTTATATTCTTATTTTTTCTTGCATGAAGATTAAACTCTTTACCGTAAACGCATTCAGCCAAAACACTTATTTAGTGTACGAAAACGGCGCGGCATTGCTTATAGATGCTGGTTTTGAGCATGCTTCAGAATTTAATTTACTTCTGGATTTTATTAAACAGCAGAAATTGGAGCTCAAGGCTGTTGCCCTCACCCATGCGCATATCGACCACGTGCTGGGCCTTGAGCGTGTGCTCAACGCTTTTGACGTGCCCGTATATCTGAGCCACGCCGATTTGTCGCTGTGGGAAAATATGGCAATGCAGGGAAATTTTTTCGGCCTGCCCATACAAGCCTTTGATTTTATTCCGGAACCGCTTGCCGGCGACGCTGCCATCACCCTGCACGGCTTTGCGCTAAAAACACTTTTTACTCCCGGGCACTCGCCCGACCATCTGTCGTTTTACTTCGAAAAAGCAGGTTTTGTAGTAGCTGGCGACGCACTTTTTCAGGGAGGAATCGGCCGTACAGACTTATATAAAGGAAATTTTGAGACTTTAGCCCGCTCAATCCGGGAAAAGCTTTACACCCTGCCCGACAAAACGCTGGTATATCCCGGGCACGGGCCGCGCACGATGATCGCGCATGAGAAAAAGTTCAACAGCTTTGTAAAGGCCTGAGCCAGCAGCGGCCGCTGGAAACGTGGCCAAGAGGCTTTTTTTATTAGCACTTTTCCGTTATTTTGACAAGCTACACTAAAAAATTCAGTAGTATCTCCACTGCTCTTTTCAAACAGAGCCGGCAAAAGGCCTCCCGTCGGTGATTCTTTACAGATACCGGCAGCACATTCCAAAGGCCTCCCAAGAGGATACGCCCGGCCTACATCTTCCCCCCTCAAGAGCGCTCAACTCCGCCATGCCCGCATCAACTCCATCCCAATTTTCCTTTATCGCTTCTGTAGTGGCTGTGAAACGCATCCCGAATTTACTTACCCTCAGCCGAATTTTGCTCGCTCCTGTAGTCGTCGTGCTTTTTTTGCAAGAAGACTGGCTGCTGCGCGTTGCCGCTATAGGCCTTTTTTCGGTAGCCGCCATCACCGATTATCTGGATGGCTATCTGGCGCGGCTCTGGAAAGTAAACTCCGAGTTTGGCAACTTTATGGATCCACTGGCCGACAAAGTGCTCACTTTTCTGGCATTTGCCACGCTCAGCCTTATCGACGCCAGCATTTTTCCCTGGTGGGTATTCGCCCTCATTGTAGGCCGCGATCTGCTCATCACATACATGCGCACCCGCGCCCGGAAGCAAGGGTTTAGCATGAAAACCAGCTACTCGGCCAAGCTCAAAACTGCTATACAGCTTATTTTTCTGTATATCGCGCTGCTGGCCTTCACCCTGGTGCTCTTTCCCTCCATAAGTGCATACGTGAAAAACTGGCTTATAGACTCCGGCGCGCTAAGCTGGCTGTATTTCGGCGTAATGGCCTTTACTGTTTATACCGGCCTCGAATATTTGAACAAAAACCGTGAGCTCTTCCTCAACACCGCGTCCCGGCGCTCTTAGTTTTCTATTAGGAACCGGCCTGTACTCCGGATTGCTGCCCAAAGCACCGGGAACCGCCGGCAGCTTTGCCGCACTTTTGGTTATCTATCCAGTTGGCCTGTGGTTCGGAAACCTCGGGCTGGGCG
>JBMCPG010000275.1:0-3387 GCA_048626035.1 Cyclonatronaceae bacterium | reverse complement strand
CGAAGTGCCGGATGAAGAGCTTATTGAGCGCATCCTCTCCCGCGCCGAAGGCCGCAGCGACGATACGCCCGAAAAGGTGAAAGTCCGTCTTGAGGTTTATAATGATGAAACCGCGCCGGTGGCCAATTACTATAAGCAAAAAGGCGCGTTTCATGGCATAGACGGCACCGGAAGCATAGAAGAAATTTTTGAGCGCATTTGCAGCGTTCTCGAAAAAACAAAGGCCTGATAACGGAGCCATACTTTTTCTTACGCTGAAATTTCGGTTTAGTGCAATATCATGCTTGCCATGCTACGCCTGAAAGGTAGCTGAAAATAGCCCGCAAACATATTTTGCGGGCTATTTTTATGAAAAACTGGCCGTCAAATATGTAGTGATGATGAGCAGCTTAGCTTATTTTCAGCACCGTGCGGAAGCGCGAACGGTTGTTAATCATGTGATCGTAGGCCTTGGCGGCTTCCTCAAGCGGAAAAGTCTCAATCATCGGGCGGGTGTTGGTCAGCGAGCTGAAGTTGAGCGTATCTTCAGAATCTTTGGCCGTGCCACTGGGCCAGCCCGATACTTTTTTGCGTCCCATAATCAGGCTGAAGGGCGATACATCAAAAGTTTCGCCGGTCGCCGCAAGCACCATCAAATGGCCTTCCAGCCCGAGTCCGCCCACAATTTCGCCTATAATATCGGTGTTGGGGGCTGTAGCAATAATTACTCTGGCGCCGCCCATCTGCTGGAGCGCCGCAACGGCATTATCTTTTTTTGCATTTATGAATGCATGAGCACCGAGCTGTTCGGCCAGCTCTTTTTTATCATCGCTGGTGGAAATCGCGACGGTTTTGAAGCCCATTTTGGCCGCATATTGCACGGCCAGATGTCCCAGGCCGCCTACGCCCTGCACGGCCACAAGATCGCCGGGCCGTGCTCCGGAATTCCGCAGCGCATTAAAGGTAGTAATGCCTGCACACAGCAGCGGTGCTGCATCCTGAGAAGCCAGATCTTCGGGAACGCGGGCAAGAGCTTCTTCCGGGGCCGTCATGTACTCGGCATAGCCGCCGTCGTAGCTGATGCCGGCTACCTGTGCGTTTTCACAATTGATGAAATCGCCGTCCCGGCAGGCATCACAGCGAAAACAATGGCCGCCATGCCAGCCTACGCCCACGCGTTCGCCTTTTTTCCACTGCTCTACGCGGGTTCCTGCTTTTTCAATAATGCCAACTACTTCATGGCCCGGCACGCGCGGATAGGCAATGCCGGGAAAAAGCCCGTCTTTTACCATGGCATCGCTATGGCAGATGCCGCATGCTTCTACCCTGATAAGCACCTGATTTTCGGCGGGTTCGGGTATCGGTAGATCTACAATTTCAAAAGGACTTCCAGCTTCTTTTATTTGCGCTGCTTTCATCATAAAACGAATTTTGGTTTAGATGGGTATTATGCTGATTTAATGCATCTTATTCGTTTTAACGACTGCTGGTTAAACAACATTCCGCCCCGGGCCGGCTCAGATTTCGTTGGGCGCGGCCTTGCCGTCGTCCCAGGCATTGAGGTTGATGAAGGTGGTTTCGGCGATATTTTGCAGTGCGGTGTTAGTTAAAAAGGCCTGATGACTGGTAATAAGCACGTTTTGGAATACCAGCAGCCGGGCCAGGGTATCATCCTGGAGGATATCCTCGGAATGGTCGTGGAAAAACAGCCCTTCTTCTTCCTCATACACATCCAGGCCGAGATAGCCAATCGTGCCGTTTTTGAGGCCTTTAATGACGGCGTTAGTGTTAATCAACCCGCCGCGCGACGTGTTGATGAGCATCATTCCTTTTTTCATTTTTGCGACCGCCTCATCATCAATCATATAATAAGTATGCTTATTGAGGGGGGCGTGCAGGCTGATGATATCGGAATTGGCAAAGATCTCATCGAGCGAGCAGTACGTCGGGTTTACGGTTTCTACCAGCTCGGGATTTTTTTTGATGTCGTAGCACAAAATTTTGCACCCAAAACCGTGCAGAATTTTGGCGACCTCCATGCCGATTTTCCCTGTGCCGATGATGCCCACGTTTTTGCCGTACATATCGAAGCCGATAAGGCCATCGAGCGAAAAATTGAGGTCGCGAATGCGATTATTGGCGCGAATAAGCCGGCGGTTGAGCCCCATCATCAGCGCTACGGTATGCTCAGCGACGGCATGAGGGGAGTATTCGGGTACGTTAGCCACTTTAATGCCCAGCTCTTTGGCTTTTTCCAGATCTACGTTGTTAAATCCGGCCATGCGCAGCGCCAAAAACTGCACGCCTACCCGGTGCAGCACTTCCAGCACCGGCGCGTCGGCGCGGTCGTTCACAAAAATGATGACGGCTTCGGAGCCTTTGGCCAGGTTTGCGGTTTTTTCATCCAGTTCGGCCTGTATGAAATTAAGCTCATGCCGTCTTGTATTTGCTTTAACGAGGTACTCCCGCTCGAAATTCAGGGAGTCAAAAATAGTTATTTTCATAATGATGCGGTGTTTATGAATGCTCTTCTTTTTAAAAAAGGCCGTTAGAGCGGCCTTAGAAATAGGGTTTCTTGTCATTATATATGCAAGATACATGCCTAATTGTACATCATGCAAAAAAGCCTAAATTTTCGTATTTATAGGAACCAAAATTAAAAAGGCTTTCGTGCAAATATGAAAAGCATAAAAGCCATCTGTTATATCCCCTACATTCCATTATTTATTTAACCTATCTATTTCTATGTATAAGCTACACACTCGAATGCGGCGCCTGAGCTACGTGCTGCTGCTGCTCTTTTTTGGCCTCTCGGCACAGCACGGGCTTCAGGCCCAGGAAGCCATCACCCCGCTGCAGCTTGCCAGTATTGAACGCGTAGGCAACGTCGTGATTTCCTCCGACGGGGCGTATATCGCCTATACCAAATCGATTCCTAAAGATCCGCGGGAAGAAAACGCCCCGGCATCTTCCGAACTGCATTTCATGAATGTAGAAACCGGCGAAAGCGAGCACATCGAGCTTGATAATTCCGTTAGCGGCCTCGCACAGCGCCCCGGCACCGGCACTTTCACGATGACCACGCGCATGGAGGACGATGAGGTGAACGGGCTGTACGAACTCAACCCGAGCAGCGGTGAAATTGAACACTTATTTTCCCACGAAGTAAATATGTCTGGCTATGTGTGGGATCAGCAGGGCCGGCACATCGGTTTTATGGCTTCCGAACAGCTCGATCTGCCGGAAAATCCGCTGCCGTATGAGTCCACGATTTTTGAGGAAAACCAGGCCCAGCGTCAGGGCTTCGTTGTCGATTTAGGCGCGGCCGATCCACAGGCCACCCGCCTGCAGGCCGACGGCTCGTACTACATCATGCAGTGGAGCCCCGACGGCACGCGCATAGCCGCC
>JBMCPG010000274.1:0-3402 GCA_048626035.1 Cyclonatronaceae bacterium | reverse complement strand
CCCTGGTGAACGGTAGCCAGAATGCCGGCAGCCACAGCATCAACTTCGATGCCGGTAACCTGTCCAGCGGCGTGTATTTGTACCGCCTGCAGGCCGGCAACAAAGTTATGATTAAAAAGATGACTTTAGTTAAGTAATGCTTCTCCCGAACGCGGGCCGGGCGCAGCACAGGCACCCGGCTCTACATTCCCATTTTTTTAAACAACTACATCCATATATGAAATATCCAGCGATTTTAATGATACTTTTTTGCACGCTTTTCGTCGTGCTCACAGCCCCGGAAATGCTCCTTGCTGATCCACCGATCTTCCCCGGCGACCCCGATCAGGTGCCGGTAGATGGCGGCCTCAGCCTGCTTGCTGCCGCTGGCGGCGCGTATGCCCTGAACAAACTGCGCAAGCGCAAACAAGAAGCTGCATAAGCGTTGTGCCTTGTTTTTAGCGCGTTTCTACACGTATGATAGCATTACGTATATAAAAAAAGACTGGCGGATCATCTTTCCGGCAGTCTTTTTTTGCGTTCATCTATATTCGCCGGAAACTCATGTATTTTGTTTTTTTAACGTCATCCAGGCGCAGAATATGAACGGCGTTTATTATAAGATAAAATTGCACAAAAATTGCATAAACAGAAATATTTCCATATCATGTTATTTATAGTTTTAAAGTTTATGGAAATGTTACTGTATTGGTAATTACATAAAGGCTTTGATAAACAGTTTTATAAAGCCTTCTGCACCTTAGCTTTCGCAATAGCACAGAATAGCAGATTAAGGCTGAAGTTTTGATGCAATTTCTGATCGTTGACTTCTGCCCGCTAATGCACAAGACGTTAAAGTGAGCTGCGAAAGCTACACTCTATACAGCTTCATTGTTGGATATTCATGTTTCGGGCATTTACAGAATTTACCTCCATACGCCCTTGTTGCTGTTAGTAATCCTGCAAATCTGCCCGCGCCGTCTTAGCAGGGATATATACACGATGGGTTTTTTCTTTTCCAAAACCCCATTTCCCGGCCCACCCGCAGCCCTGCACCTCCTAATAGCATCAATATCTCTCCTATCGTTAATCATACGCCCTACTTACGCAAGATAATATGTAGCTGAAGCACTTTGCCCTGACCGGGTAAAGTGCTTTTTTTTAAGGGAATTTTATTGCAAGCGTGTGCCTTATTCTTTTCAGCAAAAAAAATTAATCTTAGCTATATTAGCAAGCTTATACACAATAATATTATCAACAGCATTTTCAGGGACTACATGGGCAAAAAGGTAACCTTAAAAGACATTGCAAAAGATTCCGGTCTGTCGGTTTCTACCGTTTCCCGGGCACTGGCCAGAAGCGGTAAAATAAGTAGTGATAATGAAAAAAAGGTGTTTGAAAGCGCACAACGCCTTAATTATCCGCTTACCGTAACCGATACGCCCTGGGAACTACGTAAAAGTATTAATATTGCGTTAGTTACATTTTTATATACCGGCGAGTTTTTCTCCTCTCTTTTTCATGGCTTCGATATCGCCACGCGCGGTACCAACGCTCAGATACGCCTTCTGAGCGTGAGCAACGCCGGGGAAAACGCCGTCGAAATTATAGCCAGCCTCGAGCAGTCTAACTTTGATGCCGCCGTGGTTTTTCTGCCCGATTTTAAAGAGAATGATTATCGCAAGCTCCTCGATGCCGTTCCTGCTTCTTTTCCTCTATTTTCGGCCGCGCCAATTGTAAATCCGGTTATCGATACGGTTACCTTCGATCATTATCGCGGCGGCTTCATTGTAGCCAACCATTTCAGGGAGCGCGGCTTCCGTAAGGTCGGTATTATTCAGGGGCCGGCTTCCAAGTCGGAGGCGATGTTGCGCAAAAACGGCTTTATTGATTTTATCAATGAATCGGAGGAGCTCTCGCTGGTCTGGGAATATAAAGCCGACTATTCGCTGGAATCCGGCATACAGGCCTATCGTGCATATCGGGGGGCAGACGAAAAACCGGAGGCTGTTTTTTGCAGTAACGATGATGTGGCCATTGGCTTTATGCACAGCGCCGTGCGCGATGGCGTGCGTATTCCCGAAGATGTAGCCATAGCCGGCTTCGACGATTTACCGAAATGCCAGTACTACACGCCTACAATCACCTCTGTAAATACGCCCTACGACCTGCTCGGAAAAAAAGTGATTGATCTTATCCAGGAGCGGATTAAAGGCGAAAATGCGGCCCGCCACAGTGGCTATACCAGCCTTGTGCCGGTTTCTCTGAGCGTGCGCGAAAGCACAACCGAACTCACCGATATTTTCCAGAGGAAGCATTTAAAGGATTAATCACCGCGTCTCAGCTTCCGATATTGTTTTTTGATTTACCCGTTTTTTTATGTCTTTTAAAGCTCCATCACGGTCGGTTAAGCAGCGTATTGAAGCCTTGTTGAACCGCATGAGCATTGCCGAGAAAATCGGGCAGATGACTCAGCTCGACATCACCCTTATAAACACCACCGGAGAGCAACGCGACGTTGAGCTAAACCCTGAAAAAGCCCGGAAATACATTCTGGAGCATCATGTGGGGTCGTTCATAAATGGAGAAGCCGCCCCGCCCGAAGCCTGGATACGCTTCAACGAGCAGCTCAGCCGCATCAGCGTGGAGGAAAGCCGCCTGGGCATTCCCGTAATTTATGGCATCGACCATATACACGGCGCCACGTATCTGGAAGGCGCCTCCATTTTCCCGCAGAGCATCAATCTGGGAGCGACCTTCAATCCCGGGCACGCTTTTCAGGCCGCGCGCATCACCGCTCTGGAATGCGCTGATCTGGGCCATCGCTGGATTTTTGCGCCCGTGCTTGATCTGGGCGTGCATCCGCAGTGGCCGCGGCTTTACGAAACGTACGGCGAAGATCCCTATTTAAACGGGCAGATGGGCGCTGCTTTCGTGCGCGGCATTCAGGAATGTAGCGAAATTGCGCCCTACAAACTCGCCGCTACGGGCAAGCACTTCATCGCCTATTCCGATCCGCATTCCGGCTGGGACCGCACGCCGGTTACCATGCCCATGCAGCAGCTTCAGGAGCTGCACCGGCCGGCCTTTCAAAAAGCGATTGATGCGGGCCTGAAAACCATCATGCTAAATAGCGGAGAGCTCAACGGCGTGCCCGTACATGCTTCCTATGAGCTGCAAACGCGCTTATTGCGCGAGCAAATGGGCTTCGGGGGCGTAATCGTAACCGATTGGGATGATGTAGGCAAGCTGGCCGACTTCCACTATACGGCCGAAAATTTTAAGGAAGCCACCTACGATGCCGTTATGGCCGGAATCGACGTATGCATGACTCCGCTGCATCTGAAATTCAATACCTGTCTGGCCGAGCTGGTGGAGGAAGGCCGCATTCCCGAATCGCGCCTGGATGCATCGGTGCGCCGC
>JBMCPG010000273.1:0-3417 GCA_048626035.1 Cyclonatronaceae bacterium | reverse complement strand
CTGATGGGCCTGGATAATACCGACCCGCTCGGAATTCAGCCGGCCGGCAAGGTACGGGTTGCTATAAACCCGGTTTATATTGCTCAGTTTGAAGTTACTAACGGGCAGTATAAAGCCTTTCTGAATGATTTAGACGAGCAGGAGCGCGAGGAGATGATGCCCGATTCCACTTCCTGGAATCGTGAAATCGGGGTTCCATGGCATTCCTATTTCAACTCTGAGAGCTTTAACGATTATCCCGTTGTAGCCGTGAGCTGGGATCAGGCCAACGCCTTTGCCGAATGGGCCGGCCTGCGCCTGCCAACCGAGAGCGAATGGGAATTTGCCGCGCGCTCGGGCGTGAGCGGGCGCATTTATCCGTGGGATGGCATCGATATTCGCAGCCGGCGCACCGGGCAGGTACTGGCTAACTTTGCCCCCGGCGGAGACTACGCCACCGATGGATTTGTGCTTACATCTCCGGTAGGAGTCTTTCCTGCAAATAATTACCGTCTTTATGATATTGCCGGCAACGTAGCCGAATGGTGCCAGGATGCTTATCATCCTTCTTATTCTACGCTTACGCGCTCGGGCAGCCAGCTGGTAACCCCGGTGTATGAAAATGAAGAAGAGTCGCGCCGGATTGTGCGCGGCGGGAGCTGGGCCTCAAGCGAATTTTATGTGGGTGTGGGCGTGCGTGATTTCCGGCATAAAAATCATACTTCCCCGCGTATAGGCTTCCGGGTAGCCCGCTCGATTACCGACCCATCGCTACTGTTGCAAGGAGCACAAACGCTGCCGGGGGTCAATATGATTAATACAAACGTAGATCGCCGTATGGGCCAGCCCGCCGATACCGGGGAACTGAACCGTCCGATGCAGGAAGGGCCAACACCCCCGCCGGAGCAGGAATCCCCTCTGCCGGGTCAATTGCCAGAAGAGCAGCCCGCTGAAGAAACACCACCTGAAGAGCAGGAAGAACCGGCCGAGGAAGAACCAGCCGAAGAAGAGCCGGCTGAAGAAGAACCGGCTGAAGAAGAGCCAGCCGAGGAAGAGGAAGAGGAAGAGGAAGAACCTGCTGAGGGAGAAGAACCATAATTGATCTTTTTTTCGGCACTAATCCTATAACTGACTGCTGCACAACATTTTAAAAAAAGCCGCATTGCTCGTTTGCGATGTGGCTTTTTTTTAATAGATTAACCAAAATTATTTTGAGGCAGTACCTAAAACATCTATTTTTAGCTTCTTTTGAGCACCCGCCAGGCTATACGCCACTCTTGATCGCATACTGAACAGCCTGTATTTAATTTAATAAACGTTCGGATGAGCCGCATTGCGAGGGTCTCGCATACTGTAAGAAAATTACATACACAAATGTTTATTTATACTATATTTAAACTATGCTAAACACCGTTATTTTAATCACATTTGGGTTTCTGAGTCTGGGCCTGCTTGGTGGAATGATACGTCTGTTGCAAGGTCCGAGCCTGCCGGATCGTGTTGTAGCTCTCGACCTTATCGCCTATGTGGTAATTGCGTTTATTGCTACCTACGCTATCTATACGGATAGTTCCGATTTTCTTGATGCTGGCATTGTCGTTGCCCTTATCGCCTTCTTAGGCACCACCGCGTTTGCCCGTTATGTGCAGAAATCCGGCGCCGAACAAAACAACGACCCGATATGATTACCGAAACTATTATAGCCTTTTTATTGCTTTTCGGAGCGTTCTTCGTTCTTGTAGCTGCTATTGGCGTGATACGCCTGCCCGATCTGATGATGCGCATGCACGCCTCCACGAAGGCCGGAACGCTTGGCGCCGGGCTCATTCTCGCCGCTACGGCCTTTGCCTTCGATGATATTTCGGTGCTTACCCGCGCGCTGGCCGCCATCATTTTTTTATTACTTACCGCTCCGGTAGCGGCCCACCTTATTGGCCGGGCAGCCTACCATAATGGCATCGAGCTTTGGCCGGGAACCATCACCGACGAGCTGAATGAAAATGGGAAATCAAGCCTGGCTAACGGGGCCGAAACTACCCCGAAGCCGGCTTCCGCACCATCCACCTCTGAAACTCCTGGCTCATAATGACGATACTTTATTCGGTTCTGTTCATTCTCCTGGCCGCATTTTTCGGCCCTGCTGCGGCCAAATCCCTTAAACAATATTCAGGCTGGGTGCTCGCACTTGTCCCGCTGAGTGTTTTTATATTTTTCGCCTCCTTCATCCCCGTTATTTCTGCCGGAGAGGTGGTGCGGGAATCCTGGACCTGGGTCTCTTTTTTAGGCATTAATATGTCTTTCTATCTGGACGGCCTGAGCCTGATGTTTGCCCTTATCGTTACTGGTATCGGCACGTTTATCATGATTTACGGCGGCGGTTATCTGGAAAAAGACCCAAACATAAGCCGTTTTTATCTGAGCGTGCTGCTGTTTATGGGTTCGATGCTTGGGCTGGTGCTGGCCGATAACATCATCGCGCTGTTCATTTTCTGGGAAGGGACGAGCATTAGCTCCTACCTGCTTATCGGCTACAAGCACGAAAAAGAAGACTCGCGTAAGTCAGCGCTCCAGGCTCTGCTCATTACCGGTGGCGGCGGGCTGGCGCTACTTGCCGGGCTAATTCTGCTGTCTATGATTACCGGCACCTTTGAAATTTCGCAGATGCTCGGGCAGCAGGCCATCGTAACAGAGCATCCGCTTTACCTGGGCATGCTCATTCTCGTGCTTATCGGCGCGTTCACAAAATCGGCGCAGTTCCCGTTTCACTTCTGGCTGCCCGGCGCAATGGCGGCTCCTACGCCGGTATCGGCTTACCTGCACTCGGCTACAATGGTGAAAGCCGGCGTATTTCTGCTGGCACGGCTCAGCCCGGTCATCAGCGGTACCGATATCTGGACCTATACTGTAACTGGCTTTGGTGCCGTAACGATGCTCGTAAGCGCATGGCTGGCCCTGGCCCATACCGACCTGAAGAAAATTCTGGCCTACTCAACGGTGATGTCTTTGGGAACCATCACCATGATACTCGGCCTCGGGCACGAATATGCTATAAAAGCGACGGCCGTGTATATTCTCGGGCACTCCATGTATAAAGGCGCTTTATTTATGGTAGCCGGCAGTATCGATCATGAGGCCGGAACCCGCGATATTCGCTACATTGGCGGGCTTCGTAAAATTATGCCCTTTACGGCTACCTTTGGCTGTATGGCCGCCATTTCTATGGCTGGCATAGCTCCTATGCTGGGCTTTATCGGCAAAGAGCTGGTATATGAAGCCGCCCTGAACGCTTCCTTTGCGCCGCTGCTGCTTATCGGGGTAGCTGTTATTGCCAATATCGCGCTGGTAGCTTCCAGTGCTATTGTTGCCTTGCGGCCCTTCTTCGGCGAATACAAAGAACCCCCGAAGCATGTGCACGAAGCGCCTTTCAGCATGTGGCTT
>JBMCPG010000272.1:0-3418 GCA_048626035.1 Cyclonatronaceae bacterium | reverse complement strand
GCAAAGGCTTCAAAATAAGCCGGGATGAAGGTTTCTGCGTTAATGAGCGAGGCCAGAGTGTTGGCGGCGTAGGTATCGCCGGAGTTTTCCTGGGTGGTATAGCCGCGCAAAAAGAAATTGGGATTGCGCAATTCCACCTTGCCTGTCCAGATAGAAAAATCGTCGAGCACAAAGCGGTCGTTTGCCGTGTACACCGTGCTGCCTTGTCCATAATTAAACTGGGTGAGGGCCTCCAGGTTATCGCCCAGGCGATAGTGCAGCGCCCCGCCAAATTTGAGGCTCTCGGTGGTGTTATCCACAAAGGAGCCTTCCGAAAAGCCGGTGGGCGTAAACGCGCCGGCATCCCCATCGGGAAGCAGCGCGCGGATGGCGGCGACCTGCGCGTTTCCGGCGGCGATCTGCCCGTCTGCAATATTGCCGATGGTAAGCAGCGGCTGCCCGTAGATATTTACGCCGTTATAGACGCGGTTGCCGTTGCGGCTTTCCTCTCCGCGCTCGACCGCTCCAAAGCTTTGCGGGCCCTGATCGCGGGTATCCACGCCGATAAAATCTTTGGCGCGCAGGTATGAAAAATGCCCTTTGAAAGCGAAGCGGTCGTTCAGGCTCTGGGCATAGCGAATGCCATAATCCTGATAAAAAGAAAGCTCGTCGTCGCGGGCATCCACGTGGTTAAGGCCGGTTTTGACGCTGCCCGACAGTCCCTGATAGTCGAAGGGGCTTTTGCTGTTGAGCAGCAGAATACCGTTAATGGCATTCGGGCCGTAGAGGGCTGAAGCCACCCCGGGAATCAGCTCGGCGCTTTCAAGATCGAGTTCGGGAATACCCACCACGTTGCCCACCGAGAAATTAAGGCCCGGGGCCTGGTTGTCTATGCCGTCGATGAGCTGCACAAAGCGGGTATTGCCGTTGGCCGCAAAGCCGCGGGTGTTTACCGATTTGAAGGTCATGCTCTGGGCCGACATATCCACGCCTTTCATGTTGGCCAGCGCATCGTAGAAGCTCGGGGCCGCCGATTCGCGAATGGCGATGGCATCCATGCGCTCAATCGTAACCGGCGATTCCAGCACGCTTTCCTCGACCCGCGAGGCTGAAAGCACAACCTCGGAACCGAAAAAGGCCTGTTCATTCATGCGCACAACAAACTCCTGATCTACATTAGCTTCGGTTACCTCTATAGTTGTAGAGCTGTAGCCGACGCTCGAAACATTCAGCATGAGCGGCAGCGCGCGCGCAGTTGTGATTTCGAAGCGGCCCTGCGCATCGGAGGCTACTCCGCTGACGGTTCCCTGAATTACGATGTTAGCACCTATCAGCGGCTCATTGTTGGAGGCATCTACCACCTGCCCTTCAATGGTATAGGACTGTGCCTGTGCGGCGGGCACGAAACCGGCCAGGAGTATAAATCCGCCGAGCAGCAATAGTAGCACCTGGAGTGTAAACGTTCTCATATAAACAACAGTTAGTAGTTTGGGTTAGAGTAGAACATCTGTTTTTAAACAGCATACAGCCCTCTTTTGTAAGATACAGCCTCTTGCTGAGGGCTGACTTGCAAGAATAGATATGGCAGGGGAAGTCGAATATTACGTGCCATAAAGCGCCGCTAATGCCGGAAAGGGGTGCAGAAATGCCTGCAACACGTATGTTTGGTAAGATAGCCGAACATTCTGGAAGCGCTTTTAATTAATATAAAGTTAATATACAAAAGCATCGCTATTCAAGAAGTATTATTTTTAGCCATATCGCACAATAGCTTTTCAGGCTTATAACTTGAATCTGTGCTTCGCAGCGGGTATCATTCGTTTTGCCCAGGCTTGCTGCAAGTGTAAGCTTGATCATATTTTTATTCCTTTAGCCCTTTTTTGATGTCCGCACAATGGTTTGAAACCTGGTTCGATACGCCTTTATATGAGCAACTTTATGCCCACCGGGATGAACGCGAAGCCCGGCAGCTCGCCCGGCTGATCGCCGCCTATTTCCCGCCTTCCGTTTTCCCTTCAGTGCTCGATGTGGCCTGTGGCCGCGGCCGCCACAGCCTGAATCTGGCCCGCCTGGGTTTTGAACATATTCTGGGCGTGGATTTAGCCGCCAATGCCATCATACAAGCCAAAGAAAAAGCAGCTAAAGAACCCCCGGAAACCGCATGTCGGCTTCGGTTTAAAAAACATGATATGCGTGAGCCGGTGCAAGACCGCTTTGATTTGGTCGTGAATTTATTCACCAGCTTTGGATATATGCCGGAGGAAGCGGAGAACCGGCAAATTTTAGCGCACATGCTCGATTCGGTAGATCAAAGCGGCGCGTTTGTGATGGATTTTTTGAACGCGCCAGCCGTGCGCAGCGGCCTCATTCCGGAAGAAGAGATGCGCCTGAATACATACGCCCTTCGCATTCGGCGCGAGATAAAAGACGGCGCCGTTCATAAAAAAATGCGGTTCACCCATGCCGAAACCGGCGAAACGCAGGCGTTTACCGAGCGCGTTGCTTTATATGATGCCGACTGGTTCCGGCAGGTGCTATCGGAAAACGGATTTCGGATAAGCCATTTGTTTGGTACTTATGATGGCGCTCCCTACGATGAGGAAAGCCCCCGCCTGATTCTGTTTGCCCGGCCGGAATCGTAGCAGCAGAGATTGAGATAGCTTTTCAGCGCCCCGGTATAGCACTGCATGTTTATGAAGGTCTTTGTGATGAAAACCTTGCAAGCCAGCTTTGCGGCGCAGGCGGCCGGAAAAGCCTCATTTTTTTGCAGAAAACGTGCTTTCAGACCCCGCTGTCCAGCTCGTCCAGCAGGGCTTTGCAGCCGGGATCGTTGGGGAAGCGGGCCAGGGCGTTAATCAGGATGATGCGCGCCTCATCGATATCGCCCATGTGGGAGGTCAGCGCGGCGTAGTTATATAAAATATCGGGCGTCTCGCCGCCGTGCTTGATGCTGCGCTCAATAAAACCTTTGGCCTTTTTGTGCTTGCCGAGCTCGATGAGCGCGTCGGTGGCTTCGTTGAGCAAACCCACATGATCGGGCCAGTGTTTCAGAGCGGCATCGTAGGCTTCTTCCGCCTTATCGTAGTAGCCCAGCAGCGTGCAAACCGAGCCCAGAGCAAAATTGAGATAGGCCAGATCATCGCCCCCGGCCTCATCCCGCCTGGAAACCAAGGCCTCGCCAATTTTGCGCAAGCGCTTAAAAATCTCAAACCGCTGCGGACTCTCCTCGTCAAACTCCAGCTCGTCGAGCCGGTCAGACAATTCCACAATCTCTTCAGAAAGCTCTAATAAAACAGGCTTTAGTTCAGTACCTTCAGGTATATGTGATGATGATGCAGATTCAGCCATCATGAACAATAAATAGTGATGGATAGGGATTTTAGATCAAATTACCGGCGGCACGGCCATCATCGTCGGGGTGGTGTCTCGGGGTAGGGAC
>JBMCPG010000271.1:0-3423 GCA_048626035.1 Cyclonatronaceae bacterium | reverse complement strand
TATGATGGCTTTTCCGCCCCGAAGACACATAACAAAATGTCGCTGCGCGCCTCGCATACCGGCGAGCTCATTTTCGATGATGTATTTGTGCCCGAAGAAAACGCCTTTCCCGAAGTGCGCGGCCTGAAAGGGCCGTTTACCTGCCTCAACAGCGCGCGCTACGGCATTGTGTGGGGCAGCCTGGGCGCGGCCGAAAACTGTTATCAGCGGGCGCGGCAGTACGTGATGGAGCGCAAGCAGTTCGGCTATCCGCTGGGCGCCAATCAGTTGATACAAACCAAGCTGGCCAATATGCTCACTGAAATCACGCAAATGCAGCTGCTGGCGCAGCGGCTCGGACAGCTCAAAGACGAAGGCAAGGATCACCCATCGATGACCTCGCTGGCCAAGCGTAACAACTGCGGCAAAGCCCTGGATATTGCCCGGGTGGCCCGCGACATGCTCGGCGGCAACGGCATCACCGGCGAATACCGGGTCATTCATCATGTGATGAATCTCGAATCGGTGAACACCTACGAAGGCACCTACGATATACACGGCCTCATTTTAGGGCGCGAGATTACCGGCATACAGGCCTTTACGCCGCGCGGCAACGACCTGCCGCCCAAACAAACGCCCAAGCCTGCTGAAAAAACGCCCGCCGAAGTCTGACCCCATCCCAATTTGAACCTTTGCGTCCTGCCGGAAGTTATTCCGGCAGGGCGTTTTCTTTTCCTCTTTTCATTTCTATTCATTCAACCCTTTCTGAGATGCCACACCGCCGCGTTGCTGCTATTGATCTGGGAACCAACTCATTCCATGCCGTAATTGCTGATATACAAGCCGACGGCAGCTACCGCACCACCGATTCACTCAAAGAAATGATACACCTGGGGCGCAACGGCGTAGGACAGCCCTTAAGCGAAGAAGACCGCCGGCGCGGGCTCGATGCCTTGCGCAAAATAAAACGCCTGTGCGAGCATCAAAACGTAGATAGTATTGTCGCCTACGCTACTTCTGCCATCCGCGAGGCGCCCAACGGCGGCGAATTTGTGCAGGAAGTCATCGACGAGCTGGACATCAAGATACAGCCCATTCCCGGCTTTAAGGAAGCCGAGCTGATCGGCCATGCGGTAATGCACGGCATGGCCCTCGAAGAAACGCCCGGGCTGGTAATGGATATCGGCGGCGGCAGCACCGAATTTGTGATTGTAGACCGGCATGAAGTGCTGCACACCGTGAGCCGCAAAATCGGCGTTTCGCGCATGAGCTCCGATTTCGTGAAGCACGATCCCATCAAAAAGAAAGAAATCACGGCCCTGCGCGAATACTACAAAAAGCAGCTCAGCGTGCTCAGCGGGCCGGTTTCCACCTACAAGCCTGACATCTTAATCGGCTCCTCGGGCACGATGCAAAACATCGCGGCCATGATCGCCAAACGCAACAACGAGCACGTGGACATCACCCTGAACGAGTTCGAATACAGCGCCGAAGACTTCCGTGCATTTTATGAAGAGTTCATCAAGCTCAACAAAAAGCAGCGGCTCAAAACCAAAGGCCTGGATGAAAAGCGCGTTGATTTTATTGTGCCGGGGCTGGTGCTGCTCGATTATGTGCTGGAAAAATTTGATATCAGGCGCATCAAAACCTCAGAGCAGGCCATGCGCGAAGGCATCATCATTGAATACATCAAAAATGAGCTGAAGGCCCTGCGCATGCTCGAAAAATACCCCGATACGCGGCGGCGCAGCGTCTTTGAGCTACTCAAAAAATACGAATGGCACAAAGTACATTCTACGCATGTGAAGCTTTTAGCGCTCAAAATTTTTGATGACACCCAGCCTGTGCATCAGCTCACGCCCGGCGACCGCGAGCTGCTCGAATATGCCAGCCTGATGCACGATATCGGCTATCATATTTCGCAAAAAAAACATCATAAACACTCGCTCTACATCATCTTAAACTCCAACCTGAAAGGCTTTACCCAGGAAGAAATTGAGGTGATGGCGCATGTGGCCCGCTATCACCGACGCTCTACGCCCAAAAGCCGGCACAGCCTGTTTAATTCGCTTACCGACGAGCAGCAGCGCAAAGTACGCTATCTCGGCGGCATTCTGCGCGTAGCCGACGGGCTGGACCGCAGCCACTACCAAAACGTAATTTCCATTCAATCGCGGCTGGTGGAAAATAAAGAAGGCGGGCACGACATGGATCTTTCGATTACCACCCTGGCCGATCCGGAGCTTGAAATCTGGGGAGCGAATCGCAAAAAAGAAATGTTTGAAGAAATGCTGGGCGGCAGGCTTCACATCACCTCAGCAAACTACCCTTCGCATCCGGCCGAGACCGCCCCCGTGCCGGCCGAAGCCGACGCCTGAAGAGCGGTTCGCCGCCGGAAACGCATCACCTAATTTACTTTTTGAGCACGTACTATTATGAACATGCAATTCGATTATCTGGTGCTCGGCAGCGGAAGCGCCGGGCTGTCTTTCGCCCTCGACGTGGCTGATTCCGGCACGGTGGGCATCATCACCAAAAAAGACCGCGCGGAATCCAACACCAACTATGCACAGGGCGGTATTGCCAGCGTGCTGGACAAAACCGACTCTTTCGAAAACCATGTGGACGATACGCTGATAGCCGGCGCGGGCCTGTGCGATGAAGCGGTCGTGCGCGAAATTGTAGCCGAAGGCCCGGACATGATTCGCCGGCTGCTGGCCATCGGGGCGGAGTTTACCCAAAAAGAGGGACAACTGCATCTGGTGCGCGAAGGCGGGCATTCGCATCATCGAATTGTGCACGCCGCCGACATGACCGGCCGGGAAATTGAGCGCGTGCTGCTGGCCAAAGCCGAGGCGCATCCCAACATCACGATTCTGGAGCATCATTATGCCATGGAGCTCATCACCGAGCACCATCTGGGCAAAAAAGTAACCCGTTATCATACCGATACGCACTGTTTTGGCGCATACGTGCTGAATCTGAAAACCGAGCATGTGCTCCGCGTGCTGGCCAAAACCACTCTGCTGGCCACCGGCGGGGCGGGGCAGGTGTATCTGCACACCACCAATCCCGAAATCGCCACCGGCGATGGCGTAGCTATGGCCTACCGGGCCAAAGCACGGGTCTCCAACATGGAATTTATACAGTTTCATCCGACCTCGCTGTATCATCCTGAAGCCGATTCTTTCCTGATTTCCGAAGCCGTGCGGGGCCATGGCGCGATTCTGCGCAACACCGACGGCTACGCTTTCATGGCCGATTATGATGAGCGCAAAGAGCTGGCCCCCCGCGATATTGTGGCCCGCGCCATCGATAACCAGCTCAAAAAGCGCGGGGATGATTACGTGTACCTGGATGTGCGGCATTTCAGCAAAGCCGACCTGCAGGAGCATTTTCCCGGCATCTACGCCAAATGCGCCGAGCACGGCATCCACATGGAAC
>JBMCPG010000270.1:0-3424 GCA_048626035.1 Cyclonatronaceae bacterium | reverse complement strand
GATGAGCTGATCGGAGCTGCGATAAAAGGCCGTTGGAGCCAGCAGCAGCCAGGGTTTCGGGCGCCAGTCCAGGCCGGCATCTACGCTGTAGGAGCGTTCCGGGCGTAAATCAGGGTTGCCAATATTACGGCCGGGTGTTAAGTCCGGAATTTGGGAAGAGACGTATTGTTCGGTAAAATCGCCGGTACGGATGGCCCGCCCCGCCGAGCTTCTGATTCTGAGCCGGTCGCCCAGCAGCGGATAAGAGGCACTGAACTGCGGTAGAAATTCGGCGGCCTGCCGGGTGTGCAGCTGAAGCCGGGCGCTTCCGGTAAGATGAAGCCCGTTTACAAAGCTGAGATGACTGATGGCATAGACTCCGCCGAGGCCGCGTTCATGGTCGCCCCGGTCGGTGCTGCGGATGTCCTGAAAGCGATACTGCCCGCCCAGCATGAAGCGTATATAATTGAAGCGGTCGGGATTCAGGCGAGAAGTGTTTTCGGCCGAAGCGCCGCTGAGCTCAAACTGATGCGAGAGGTTCAGGAAGCCCTGCCGGGTGGTATGTTCGTTGGGGGGAATGCCGCCGGGCAGAAAATCAAACGTATCTTCTACGTGCCGGTAGGAGAGATTCAGCTCGGTTTCATGGCCGCCGCTTCGGTGATTAAGCGCGGCCAGCGCCCAGCGGCTGCCGATTTGCTCTTCCGATTCATCTGCCGAACTGTTGGTGTAAAAATAGCGTGCGCTGAAATCCCGCTGCTCGGCCCCGGCCCGCACATAAGCGCTTAATCCATCTTTAATTTGATAGGAAACGGCCGCATTGGCGTGCAGCAGCTCAAAATAATTATCGTAGCGCGGTTCTTCGGAAACGCCGGCGGCAAAGCCGGGATTGGGCAGGGATTCGCCATCGGCCCGCAGGCGGCGGACCGAAGCCGCCGTCCGCCAGCGGTTGCGCTCTGCACTAAGCTGCAGGCTGCCGTCGAACAGGCCGTGTTCACCTCCGGAAATATCGGCATTCACGCCGGTTTCCAAAGCCTTGGTGGCTTCAATGCGCCGCTGCATGTAGCTACGCGTTTTGATGTGCACCACTCCGCCTACCGCATCGGCTCCGAAGGCCGCGCTGGCAGGGCCGCGAATCAGCTCGATCTGTGCAATATCGGAAAGGGCCACCGGAATATTGGTATTGAAATGCGCCGTAAGCGGATCATTGAGCGGCACGTTGTCGAGCATAAACAGCACCTGTGAAAAGGTGCTGCCGCGAATGCCTACATTAGCCTGCATGCCAAATCCCTGGCGCGCATTGATGTTAACGCCCGGCAGGCTGGCCAGCAGCTCATCTACCGAAGTAACCGGCATCGTTGCAATATCTTCGCGGGTGAGCACCGAAACTTGTTTTCCGCTTTCAGAAACCGACATCGGGATGCGGGAAGCCGTAACCGAAATGCTTTCCAGATCAAGTTCCATTTCGGGTTCGGTGGGCTTGTTTTCATCTTGCGCCTGCCCCGGCAGCGGGATTCCTGCGATTGCGGCAAGTAGTATAAAGAGAGCGGTAAGGCGAAAAAAGAACTTCATCATAAAAAGTAAAAGAGTAGAAAAATTAGCGCATTTGCATTAAGTCTTCAGAAAGCTGGGGAGCGTCTTCTTCAGGAAGCGGCTCCATACCTTCCAGATACCAGGAATTTGCCCGGCGCACAATTTCAAAACGGGCGGCATCACCCCTGGAAAATCCTTCGGCAATATCGGGCGAAGGCAGCAGCATGCGCATGCGCATGGAAGGCATTACGTCTTCAATATCTTCGTGTAGAATGGTGATGGTTTCCCCGGCCATCCCGACTTCAAGGAAGTAGCCATCTACTTCGTAGCGCTCTTCGTCGGCCGTATTTTCCGACTCAGATTCGCCGCCGCAGCCGGTAAGCAAACCCGCAAAAAGAGCTAAAAACAAAACAATAAAAAAGCTGTGCTGAAATTTCATGGAGCAGTTTGTAAAGGGTGATTAATAGTGAGTAGCCGGCCGGTTACATCAGGCCGAAATAGGCCAGCCCGAGCAGGCCTGCAATCCACAAATACCAGGCAAAATGATAGATGCCTTTCGATTTGAACAGAACAATGAGGTATTTAAGGCTGTAATAGCCAGAGATGAGCGCGGTGAAGAAGCCAACGAGCAGAGCCGCTAACATGCCTTCTTCAAGCCCCGTCTGGCTAACATCGAGCACGTCGAGCAGGGCGGCTCCGGCCACGACGGGAATCATCATAATAAAGGTAAAATTGGCGATATCTTCCCGTTTGAGGCCTAAAAATACGCCGGCGGCGATGGTGGTTCCCGAACGGCTTACGCCCGGGAAAAGCGCAAACGCCTGGGCTACGCCAATCAAAAACGTGTTTTTCAGGGTGAGGGTTTTTTCGCCTTCATCAAAATATTTGGTCGCATAAAGCATGAAGCCCGTAAGGAAAAACATCCCGGAAATGCCAACGGGGTTGGCAAACACGCCTTCCACGGCATCGCGAATGGTGAAGCCGGCAATAGCAGCGGGAATCATGCTGAGCACCACGTACACCAGAAACCGGAGTTCGTAGTCTTCGTCCCATTTTTTGAAGCTGGAAACCGGCGCTTTCAGCACGCGAACGCCCGAAAGCACGAGTTCCCAGAGCCGCTTATGAAAATAAATAAAAATACTGAACAGCGTGCCGGCATGGGCAACCAGGTCGAAGAGCAGGTTGGGCTCCAGATCCTGGCCCATGAGCGCCGAGGCGATGCGCAGATGCCCGGAACTGCTGATGGGCAAAAATTCGGTAACGCCCTGCACAAGGCCAAGCAAGAGTGCTTCCAATAAATCCATAAACGTGTTAAAAAATGAAAGTGTAACCGCTCCGGCCTAAGGCCAGATTCCCCCGGTTGAAACCAATGAAAATACGGCATCCCAAAAACAAAAGCCGCAGCTTATTCAAAACTGTGGCTTTTGTTTTTGGTGTTTCTTTAAAAGAGATGTTCGGGCACGATTCAGAAAGGCAACGCGTCGTCGTCGGCCGGGAGATCGGAATCATCCGGTGGAGGAACGTCTCCCACCATGCCATTGGATCCGGAGCCTTCTGCTCTGTTTGAGCCGCCATTTTCGCCGCCTACTTCCAGTTTCCAGGCTTTCACATCGGTGTACCATTTTCCGCGGTATTCACGCGATTCAATATTGATGGATACGTTAAGCGGCGTACCGGTGCTGAGGTTTTGGAGCATGTTGGTTTTATCGCCCCAGAGCGTACAGCATACTTTTTTCGGGAATTTATCCTGCGTTTCGATCACAAAGTCCTGCTTTTCCCATGGCCCGCGTTTGCTTTCTCCGGTTTGCTTGGGCAAGATTTGATGAAGCGTACCGCTTATTTCAAGTGACATAGTAGGTTTTTAAAATCTGTTTTTATAAAAAGCATTGGTGAACAATTAGCAAAAGAAGGATAC
>JBMCPG010000269.1:0-3436 GCA_048626035.1 Cyclonatronaceae bacterium | reverse complement strand
ATAGGCCATAAAATCGGGGGTGATGAGCTGCTCGTTCACAAAATTGACGTAGTCGGTATTGTAGGGAAACCAGCGTATTTCCGGCGTATCACCAACCGGGCCGGTGGCATCCACGCTCAGATCTACGCAGTTTCGGTTAAACGAGAGCGCGCTGAGCTCCGGGGCGTAATAAAAAGAAAGGTCGTCCCATTCCCATCCTCTGGGATAAGGCTGGTCATCAAACAGGGCCTCGTTGCCAAAAACATCGCCATATACGGCATTTATACCGGCTTGCTGAAGCTGCTCAATAAAGGAATCGAATACATAAAAGGCATCATCATCATAAAAATCCCCGTTTATGGAAGGATCGCCCGAACCAATAATATGCAGATCGCCCAGCCAGTTGCCGTCTTCGCTGATGCGGCCGTCTCCATAGATACTGGTGGTGTAGCGAAAGTGTGGCCCGAGTTCGAGAAGCAAGGCCGCGGAGACAAAAAGCTTGCTGTTCGAGGCGGTTCGCTGCATCCGACGGCTGTCTATATCAACAACAACGCTACCGGATTCGTCGCGCACCGACATGCTCCAGACGGCATCTTTAGCCGCATTGGTGCTTATTAATGCCCTGATATCAGCTTCCAGGCGGCCCAGAGAATCGGCGGGCGCAGCCGCCTTGCCGGGCAGGCACAGCGGCAGGAAAAAGAACAGCATCAGAAAGATATATCGAAAGGCATATTCAGGCCTTGAAGGCGCTTTCACCCTATCCCATCGGCTCTTCTTCTTCTTTGAATAAACGAATAAGCGTTTCAGCATCGGGGGCCTTCAACAATTGAATACGGAAATTATCATGATTGAGCAGGCGCGATATTTTGCTGAGAATCTTGATATGCACACCGGCGTTTTTATGAGCGCCTACCAACAAAAATACAAGCCGCACCGGCTTGCCATCTACGGCTCCAAAATCTATGGGTTCGCGCAGCCGCGCAAAAATAGCGTAGTGCCCGTTCATTCCCTTGAGCTTTGTATGTGGTATAGCAATGCCTTTACCCACGGCCGTTGACATAACCCGCTCGCGTTCGAGCACCCCGGAGAGCGCCCGGGCGGCGAGTTCGGGCCCCTGCGTTTTGCGAAGCTCGTTTATTAGCTGCCTGATAAGCGCTTCCTTTTCCGTGGCTTCGATATCAAGCAAAATGCTTCCTTTTTCCAGCAGTTCCGAAATATTCATGAAAAGGAGAAATAACAATCTATGAAGTGCAAAGGGGAAAGGGAAAGAAAGGCCCGGAAGACAGGCTCTGCCGGGCAGTCCTACTGGCCAGGCGGTGTGAAGATACGGCGTTTTAACACATGCTGCATAACTTGTTTAACGAAGCCGTCGTCTTTAACTTAAGGCAAGCTATCATAAAATGTAAAGCACGTGCGGGCTTTTTTCAAGCTTTCCGGGTCCACGGCTTCTTCCTATATCCAGATTTATTAAGCGCTTTATGCAGTTTATACACGGCGTTATCGCCATTTTCATGAAGGATTTCCAGCTCGAGTTGCGCTCCCGCTATGCCTTCAATACGGTGCTTACGTTTGTTGCCTCCGCTACTATGGTGATGCTTTTTTCGCTGGATACCGCCCTGCTCGATGCCAGCTTGTACAGCGGCTTGCTATGGATTATCATCCTCTTTGCCGCCCTCTCCAGCCTGGCCCGTTCTTTTGTGATGGAGACCGATCAGCAGACGTTCGATCTGCTGCGCCTTAATTCGCCCGGCCTGCCGGTATATGTGGGAAAATTGCTGTTTAATTTTTGCTTTACGTTTACGGTTTCGCTGCTCACCGCCCTGCTTTTTGGCATCCTTACCGGCAGTTTTGAAGGGAATATTTTGCTGCTGCTGCTGCTTTTACTGCTTGGCTCGCTGGGGTTTTCCAGCGTTTCCACGCTTATGGCCTCGCTGGTGGCGCGCGCCAGCCAAAAGGGCGCTATTTTTTCGGTGCTTTGCCTGCCGCTGCTGCTGCCGCTTATTGTGCTGCTTAGCGATGCCACCCGCAGCGTTACCGCCGGCGAAGCAGCCACGCTTGCGGCGGTGGCCGAGCAGCTTGCCGCCCTTATAGGCTACTGCGGGGCTACCATCACTTTATCAGGCATGCTTTTTGATTACGTCTGGCTCGATTAATTTTTGCCTTTTGCTCTATGACTACCGTTTCTTCGCTGCCTTACAGCACCTTCGATTTTATGCCCGGCAACCGCCGCCTTATCGGTCAGCAGCAGGCCCGCCGCCAGCTTCGCCTTATGCTGCAATCCACGCGCCTGAGCCATGCCTACCTTATTGCCGGCCCGCCGGGTTCCGGAAAAAAAGCCCTCGCCCTTTGCATGGCCGAACTCATAAACGGCATCGATCATCTCACCGACTTAAGCGGCCACGCCTTTTCCAAAAAATCGAGCTGGGCCATGCATCCCGATATCCACATGTTTGTGCCGCTTCCCGGCTCTAAACCCGATATGACCCATCTGCGCGAGCGCCGCGAGCTGCTGGCCAAAGACCCGTATGAAATCACGGATTTCAGCCTGCGTCCGGAGGTGTCTGAAGAGGGCGGCACTAAGAATAAAAACGCCTTCTATGCTATTGACTACTACAAAGAGCACATCCAGAATGCGGCGTTTTTTAAGCGCAACGAGGGCTTCCGCAAGGTCATTATTATTTCCGAAATCGAGCGCATGCGCAAGGAAGCTGCCAACGCCTTTCTGAAAATGCTGGAAGAGCCGCCGGAAGGCGTGATGTTTATCCTCACCACCGATAACGCCAATATGCTGCTGCCCACCATTATTTCGCGCTGTCAGCTGGTTCGTACCCGCCCGTTTACCGAAGAAGAGATGATGCGCGGATTAATGGACTATGATGGCTTCGGGGAGGAAGACGCCCGCTTTTTATCGCGCATCTCGGCGGGAAATTACAGCGTGGCGCGCTTTCATGATGTGGCCCAACTGCGGCAGAACCGGGGCGAAATTCTTGACTTTTTGCGTGCTTCCTACAGCATGGATGCCACGGCCTTGCTGGGGCTGGTGCAGCAGTGGAGCAAGGCCTACAACAAGGAAGCGCTGTGCGGCATCATAGATTTGCTGGAAGTGCTGGTGCGGGATTTAGCCTACTTCCGCGCCAGCGGGGAAGAAGCCCTCATCACCAATGTGGATCAGTTAGAGGTTATTAAAAAGTTTTGTGCCGCTCTGGGAAACGCGCGCCTGCAGGAAATGCAGCAGCTTTTTACGCCTTTCCGCGGCATGATTCAGCAAAACGTAAATCCCAAGCTGGTATTTACAGTGCTGGCTTTTCGCATGGCCCGGCTGATGCGCGGCAAAGATACAGCGCTGCCGGAAGATAAACCCTGGCTGCACCTGCCCGCTTTTGAGGAGCGCCTGTAGCCGCGTTCATATTTTACGCTTTTCCATCTTTTTTTATCACGATTTCTTATGCTCAAACGC
>JBMCPG010000268.1:0-3444 GCA_048626035.1 Cyclonatronaceae bacterium | reverse complement strand
GCTCGGGCCTTCGCTACGCATCGTTCAGCACCCGGGGCTGCCCCTGTTTTTTATTTTTGATGTGGCGCTTTGAAGCGTTTTACGCCCTCTTTGCGCAATTTTCGGTGCTTCGTATCCCGGCCGCTCACGCGTTTGCGCCACATCCGGAAGCTGGAGGGCTTCATGTGCTTGCGCATCAGCTGCTGCACCTCTTTTTCCCCAATACCAAACTGAAATTCGATTGCTTCAAATGGCGTGCGGTCTTCCCAGGCCATTTCGATAATGCGTGATATTTCCCCCTGGTCCAGGGCATCTATTTTGTCTGAACTCATTCCTGTAATAATGATGTGTGCTATAAATGAACAATTCTTAAAACGGCCGGATGCAACATCACGTTCACCTTCACCGCTGTTCTCTACTTTCATATAAACGCCGAATGCGTAAAATATGCGGAACATTTAACAGGCCCATCACGTTGTGCTGTTCAAATAAGAACGATGAATTTTTCTAACGTACGCTCATAAAAACAGGACAAAAATGATGAAAGATCAGGTGGTATTAATCGTAGGTGGTTCTGGCGGAGTGGGAACCGCAACCGCAAAATTATTTTCTAAAGCAGGCGCAAAAATTGTGCTCGCCGCGCGTAATCGCGAGAAAGCAGAAGCTACGGCAAAAGAAATTAACGGCAACGGCGGCGAAGCTTATGTGATTGATGTGGATGTTACGGATATGTCTTCGGTATATAAAATGACTGATGATGTCATCAAGGAGTTGGGAAAAATTGACGTGCTTGTAAATGCTTTTGGCGTAGGCATCATCCAGCCGATTCTGGATGTAGATCCTAAAAAAGCCAAGAACCTGTTTGATGTAAATGTCTATGGCACGTTTCTGGTTACGCAGTCGGTATTGCGGCACATGGCCAGCGAGAAAAAAGGCGCTGTAATTATGTTCCCCGGTATTCTGGGCAAAGCCGTGATGAAAAACTCATCGATATATTCGGCCAGTAAATACGCCGTAACAGGCATGACTAAAGCGCTGGTGGATGAGCAGCGCCGCAAAAACATCAAGTTTTCGTTGCTTTATCTTGGCGGCGTTGCTACCGATTTCTGGGAGTCTGATGAAATTGATATGCGCGTGCAAAAAGATAAAATGCTTACGCCCGAAGAAGTGGCCAAAACCGTCTATTACGCCGTTACGCAGCCCGGCAATTCTGTAATGAATGAAATTGTGATTCAGCCGGATTCTCACCAAATGGTTTGATAAGCGAATTAAGCTGCATAGCAGGAAATAAAAAAGCCCGACAGCTAAATTGCTATCGGGCTTTTTTTAGGTAATAACATGCGCATCAAAAAAGTATGATGCGACTTTAGTTGTGGCTGCCGTTCGATCCTTTTTTGATTTCACGCATTTGCACAACAGGGCAGCGCGAAACGGCGGTTTTATACGAGCGCTCGATGATATCCATGCCCTCGTCGATATGCTCTTTGCCTACCGTAAGCGGCGGACGAAACCGGACGGTGCTTTCACCGCAAGGTAAAATAAGCAGGCCGTTATTGTAGCATTCGTCGATAAATGCGCCCCGGGAATGCTTATCGGGAAAATCGAAGGCGCACATAAGGCCCCGGCCGCGCGGATTGCTCACGTACTCGTATTGTCCGGTAAAATGCTGGATCTTTTCCAGCAGATAACTGCCCACATGCGCGGCATTATCCACCAGATTTTCGGCTTCAATAATTTCAAGATAGCGCTGGAAGCGAACCATATCCACCAGGTTTCCGCCCCAGGTAGAGTTGATGCGCGAAGATACTTTAAAGACGTTATGCTCTACTTCATCTATGCGCTCGCCGGCCAGAATGCCGCAAACCTGCGCTTTTTTGCCAAAAGCCAGAATATCGGGCCTCACAAAATGCTCGTGGCACCAGAATTTGCCGGTAAGGCCAACGCCCGTCTGCACTTCATCGTGGATAAGCAGCGCTTCGTGCCGGTCGGCCAGATCGCGCAGCGCCTGATGAAACTCGGGGCGGAAATGGTTATCGCCGCCTTCGCCCTGAATAGGCTCCAGAATAATGGCCGCAATATCATCTTTATGCTGGGCAAAATACTGCTCGGCCTGCGCAATAGCGCGGTGCTCGGCCGCTACGACATGCTCGGTGCTTTCCCGGTCCATCGGAAAATGCATTTTGGGATTGGTGATGCGCGGCCAGTCGAACTTCGCAAACCGGGCCACTTTACCCGGTTCGGTGTTCGTTAAAGACATGGTATAGCCGGTACGGCCGTGGAACGCCTGATCGAGATGCAGGATTTTATAGCCTTTGTCGTGCCGGTAGCCTTTGGCATAATTTTTCTGCACTTTCCAGTCGAAAGCCACTTTAAGCGCATTTTCTACGGCCAGGCCGCCGCCGGCCACAAAAAAAGCATGTGGCATATAATCGGGAATGCCCACGCGGTCGAAGGTATCCACAAACTCGGCCATTTCCAGAGTGTAAACATCAGAATTGGACGGATTATGCAGGGCCACGCGGCCAATTTTTTTTGTGAACTCCGGGTCATTCATCATCGGATGATTCATGCCCAGCGGATTAGAAGCGAAAAAGGTGAAAAAATCGAGGTAACGTTTGCCGTATTTGGAATCGTGAAGATACGGGCCTTTGCTCGTATCAAGATCGAGTACCATGTCGAATCCATCCGCAAGAATTCGGCGGCCAAGTACATCATGTACATGCTTTGCGTCTAAAGATTTGGTCTGTACAGTCATGCGCAGGGAAATTTTGAATATTAAATATTACTCCGGTAAACGAAGTTCAGGAATGTGTTTAAATATAGCTACAAAGCCCGTTTTTCAACAAACTACGGAAGTGTGCTTTAAACGTGTTAAAGCTGATTTCCAGCCTAAATTGTAAAATACAAGCCTTTTATGAAGGTGTTTGGAGTGCGCCAACGCCTTTATTTTTATATTATTTCGGCAAAAGCCAAAATCGGCCCTTCACTCCAAAAACTACATAATCGACCCTGGTAGATTACCTTTTATGGCGGAATTATTTAAACATACGCTTTCTGAAGCAACGCCCGAATGTTATCAAAACGCCCGCTTAGCCAGCGACTGGATTCCGGCGCTGAAGCAGCAGCGGCTCTTTAAGCTGTTTATCCCAAAAGCCCTTGGGGGCCTTGAATTATGCCTTATGGATGCCGCTTCTTTCCTGATGGAATCGGCCGAGATAAACGGAAGTCTGGGCTGGCTGCATAACCTCGCCTCGGGCGCAAACTTCTTCTGCGGCTACTTCGATGAAGACACGGCCGCCGAGCTTTTTTCCTCTCCGGAAGTGCTGCTGAGTGGAAGCGGCGCGCCGGCGGGGCGTATTTATACGGGTGATCCCTTCCTGACCGCCACCGGCCGCTGGAACTTCTGCACCGCCGCCGGCTACGCCACGCACTTTACGGCAACGGCTCTCGATGAGCAAGACAAGC
>JBMCPG010000267.1:0-3459 GCA_048626035.1 Cyclonatronaceae bacterium | reverse complement strand
GTTTCAAAGCTGAGGCTGCTGCCGTCCCCGATTTCCAGCGCCGCCGCGCCTTCAAACAGAGCGTTACGAATGCTGGCGCTGGTTTCAAAACGAATGCTTCGCGCGCTCCCGCCGGCGGGGACCAGCAGCCGTGCAAAGCTGGTTTCGCTGCTGCCGGCCACGCGGCTGGTTTCCTCGCCGGCAAAAATGACGCGTCCGCTGCTGCCCGCATCAAAGCTCCCGTCGTTGATGAAGCGCCCGCCGCCCGAAAGCGTAAGGCTGCGCCCGGCCGCCGCATCGAAACTGAGCGCGCCACCGGGCTGGATTTCGACCCGCCCGTGCGTTGCGTTGGTATCCAGCGTTACGGCCGAAGTGATAACCACCGCCGAGCCCGCCGGCGGAACTTCCCCCTGATTCCAGGTTCCCGCCGCCGACCAGTTTCCGTCTGCCACGCTGATATACGCCGAGGTTTCCCTGCCGCTTGGATAGCTGATGAAGCTGCCAAAATCGAAATTTTGGCCGCCAATATTGGTTTCTGGAAATCCCAGCCCGTAGCCTTCATTGGAGGTAAAACCGTTTGAGCCGTTCAGATAAATGCCCACAATATCAAACGATGCGTTTTCACCAAGGCCCAGATCATCATACGAAAAGCTGAAGTCGAAATCCTCATTTATGGAAGCCGTGCTAAGCCCGGACACCTCGTTGAGATCGTTGTTGCTAATGGCTCCGTCGGCAGGAATTTCAAACAGCGCGCTGCCGTCGGGGCTAAGAACGGCGGCGTGCGTAGCCTCAAAGCCTTCCAAAAACTGAAGCTCGGAAGCGTTGGCGCCCGCGCTGGAAACCGCCCGGCGCTGGAGGCTGGCTTCATCATTTACCTCACTGTCGATGCGGCTGCGGCCGTCCGCGCCGGTGGAGAAATACAGCACCAGCTCATCATTAAACCCCGCAGTTTCGCCATCAGCGCGCACGAAGCTGAAATAGAGCTGGCTGCCATCATCGCCGATTTCCAGCGTGCTGTTGCCGATAATGCCGCCAAAGTCCGAATTTCCGTTTCCGGAAAGCGTAACTTCCGGGGCCAGAGTAGAAAACGAAAACGTCGTTGAATACGGCCCGTCGCCGCCGGAATTTTGCCCGCGCACCCGCCAAAAATAGGTCTCGCCCATGCGCAAAGAAACGTCCATACTGGTATCGGCCGTCGTAAATTCGGAAATGATATCGGCTTCGGCAAAACTGCTGGTTGAAGAAAGCTGAAGCTCGTATTCGGCCACGTTTGCGGCGGACTCCCAGCTCAGCGTGGTTTCGGGAGCCAGGTTTGCTGCGCCATCAGCCGGGCTGCTCAGGGTGATGGCGTCCGGGGGCGAAAACGCGGGCGTATAGCTGTAGTTCGCGCCGCCATTATTGGCAATTTCCAGACTAATTAAATCATGATTGGAATCGCTGCCGGCCGCAACGGTAGTTGTATAAACATAAAATCTGACTTCATCGCCATCCTGGTTGGCGCTGCCGGGAATCGTAGCGGTTCCGCTGCTTGCGGTGCCGGAGGCAAAAGAGACTTCGGCGAGTTCAGAACTTGAAAAATTATCGGTTGTGTAGCGCACAAAAGCCCGTTCTTCAGGCGATTTAGGCCCCGAAAGGGTAATGGTGATGTCGAGTTCTTCTCCTGGCTCAACGGAGCTGTTAAAGCTCACCGGCGCGCTCCCGTCAAACCCCACCGGCGGGGCGGAAGTCTGCATCACAACCGCCTGCCGGTTGCTGTAGGCCAGCCCGTCGATCTGGAAGGTGTAGTAATCATCTGCCGTAGCGCTGGCCGAAAGCTGCCCGTTGGGCGAGCCGTTACCTCCATGAAACAGCGTAAACACCTCATTAACCGGCGTGGAGGTGTTCTGCCATTTATTACTGAAGCTATCCCATTCGATCACATAATCCTGACTGGCCTGCGTAGCTTGTACGGTGAGCCGCCGGATCGCCGCGCCAGCCGCCGCATCGTTAAACGTTCTGCCATTGTCGAAATTCCCGTCAAATTCGGCAATCCAGGCATAATTTGCCGGCTGGGCGGCCGCCTGCTGCATCCCCGGGAGCAGCAAAACGCAGGTAGCGAACAGCAAGACTGGCAGGCCTTTGAAAACGGCGGCGCGGACGCGCGGCAGCCAGATAACAAACAAAAAGCGAAAAAAAATCAGAAAAGTTGCCATCAGCATAGGAATAAAATGAAAGGCAGATACTGTGCAGGCATTCAAACCAACTGATATGAAAGCGCTTACAAAAATAAGTTACATAAATTCACCGCTGAACGCAAAACCATAGTCGGGGGTTATGGCATGTAATAATCTAAGTCTGATATTATTTTTTGCTACACTGCTTTTCAATGCTTCAATTTATTACAGATTAGTGAAATTCTTCGTTTTATTTTTTCGACTTTAGTGCCGGGAAATAAACTATTAACAGCCGCTATTGCGTCTTATACAAGCATTTAGAACCAAAAACGCTGCTTTTCCAGCCAACCTTAAAGCTCTGAACGTGTAGTAGCCGAGTTTTGTTGGAAATGTGCAGATCTCAGCAAGCCCTGATTAAATTATTATTTATAAGTAATTTAGAAATTAGTGCTTCATCTCTCTCCCCTTTACTCAAAAGGTAGTTTTACATGAATATTGAGTATATCAATGAATACATCACCGGCTATGTAGATGGCGAACTCTCTGAAAATGAGGAGCGTACGCTTATGGAACAAGCCCGGAAAGACGAACGCATTTACAAGGCCATTGAATCAGAACGCCGCCTGAAACAAATGGTACGCAGTAAATTACATCGTAAACAGGCGCCCGAATCGTTGAAGCGAAATATCTCCGAGCTGCTGCATACCGAATATAAAGGTTCTGCTGGTGCAACTTCAGGGCACATGGAAAATGAGCCCCTGAATGCCGACTATCCATCGCCGAGCCGCAATCGGTTTTTATTATCCCTTGCCGCCGTTTTGAGCATCGGGCTGCTCATTACAATAGCGCTGCGTTTTGTAAGCGATGAAACAAGCGTGCCGCCCGAAACTGCGCTTGCTACCAGCGTTTCCGAAGTCGAGGTGGTTTCGCAGGCTCATTATGCAAAGCACAGCGGCGCGCAGCTTCCCGAAAGTTTTGAGGCCCGCTCGACCGCCGAAGCCGAACAAGAGTTAAAAAACCGCTACGGGCTGGAATTAACCGTACCCGAGCTCGGCGGCGCGCGCTTTGCAGGCGTCAGTTATACCGATTTTTATGAGGGCTTTCACGCCCCGTTGCTTACGTATGAAGTAGGCGAAGGCGAAACCGGCGACTTCATCTATATTTTTGCATTTCAGAATGAAGATCTCGCCGGGCAGAAGCAGCTCGATGCCAGCGCCCGGGCGCGGCAGGCAATTGTTGCCCACGATGATGTATTCATCCATACCGTTGAGGGGCACGATGTTGTTTCCTGGCAGTGGGATGATGTGTGGTACACCGCCGTTTCGCA
>JBMCPG010000266.1:0-3466 GCA_048626035.1 Cyclonatronaceae bacterium | reverse complement strand
GCCCGTAAGTATTCCCTATGCCCGCGAAGGCGTGGATAAAACCGAAGCCTTCCTCAAGTTTCGCGAGTGGGCTGAAAGTGGCGGCACCGTATCTGCCGATTGGTACATGAATGAAGCCGGCTATCGCAATAGCAGTAAGCTCTATATCGCTCCCTGATGTAGTTTCAACACGCATTACAACACGTTTTCATAGTTAAAGGTATGTAAGGCCTGGTCCCTGAAAAGACCAGGCCTTGTTTTTTTATTATATGATGGTTCTCTGCCCGGCAGCCTGCATAATGCAAATGATCCGCATAAATGATATTCTCCCCGCAGATGTTAGCCTCTGAAACCATAGCCTATCATCCGAATGCTGGTTTGCGGCTTTTCTTTTTATCTTATGCTTTGTTCCACATGTCCGATTCCGAAACGCATCATCCCATACCTGTAGATATGCCCGAAGCTTCTGCCCAAACCGAGGCGCGCATTGCCTCCCGCACCCGGCCGCTGCTGGTAAAAGGCGCCCGCGTACACAATCTCAAAAACATTGATGTCAGCATTCCGCGCAATAAATTAACGGTTATTACCGGCGTTTCCGGCTCGGGCAAATCCAGCCTGGCCTTCGATACCATTTATGCCGAAGGCCAGCGCCGTTATGTGGAAAGCCTTTCGAGCTACGCCCGGCAGTTTCTGGAGCGCATGGATAAACCCGACGTGGATTTTATTCAGGGCATTTCGCCAGCCATGGCCATCCAGCAGAAAAACGCTTCGTCGAACCCGCGTTCTACGGTGGGCACAACCACCGAAATTTATGACTATTGCCGCCTGCTTTTCGCCCGCATTGGCAAAACCATATCCCCGATTTCCGGGCGGCAGGTGCGCAAGGAAAATCCGTTTTCCGTCATCGATTATTTATTCAGCCAGTACGAAGAAGGAACCAAATTCTATGTGCTTTTCGGCATTCCGAAACGCGGCCAAAAAGTAGCTCAGGAGCTCGACGTGCTGCGCGAAAAAGGCTTTACGCGCATTCTCACCGCCGATGAAAGCATCATCGATTTAAGCCGCGACAGCTTTAAGCCCCAACAAATTAAGCGCAATGCCCATCGCGTGCTGGTAGATCGCCTGGCCATCAAAGATACCAAAGAGGTGCGCAGCCGCATGGCCGACTCCATCGAAACGGCCTTCCGGGAGGGATTCGGGCACTGCTACATACGTATGCGCGGTGGGAAAGAATTAGTTTTTTCGGATACGTTTGAGCTGGACGGCATGAGCTTTACCGAGCCTACGCCGCAGATGTTTGCTTTCAACAATCCCTATGGCGCATGCCCGACCTGTGAGGGCTTCGGGCGCGTAACCGGCATCGACGAAGACCGCGTCATTCCCGATCCCGACGAAACCATTCGCGGCGGCGCTATTGCCCCGTTCAACAGCCCGCGATTTAATGAGCATCTGCGCGATCTCATACAAGTGTGTGCCCGGGAGCAGCTTCCCATCGACACGCCTTACCGCGAGCTCCCGGCCGATATCAAACGCATTCTGTGGCGGGGAAAAGATGAATATGTCGGTATCTATCGCTTTTTCGAGGGCATCAAGCGGGAGTTTTATAAAATGCACATGCGCATTTTTTACGCCCGCTACCGGGGCTACAGCCGCTGCCCCGATTGTGAAGGCGCCCGGGTGCGCAAGGATGCCCTTTATGTAAAAGTCGGCGGCCTCAGCATCGGTGAAGTCGTGGAAATGACCATCGGCCATGCCAAAGATTTTTTTGAAGGTTTAGAACTAAGTGAATACGAAGAAAACGTAGCCAGCCAGATTCTGTATGAAATCCGCAAGCGGCTCAAATATTTGAATGATGTGGGCCTGGAATATCTCACGCTCGAGCGCCTCACCAATACCCTCAGCGGCGGCGAATCCCAGCGCATCAGCCTGTCCAACGCCCTGGGCAGCTCGCTGATCGGGAGTTTGTATGTGCTCGATGAACCTACCATTGGCCTGCATCCGCGCGATAACGCCCGCCTCATCAGTATTCTCAAACGCCTGCGCGATATTGGCAACACCGTTATTGTAGTCGAGCACGATCCGGAAATGATGAAAGCGGCCGATCACATCATCGATATCGGGCCGCATGCCGGCAGCTACGGCGGCGAAGTGGTTTTCAGCGGCCCCTTTGATAAGCTCAAAGCTTCCAAAACCTTAACCGGCCGTTACCTGAGCAATAAAGATGAAATCCCTGTCCCGGCAACACGCCGCAGGCCCACACAGTGGATTAAGCTGAAAGGCGCCAGCGAGCACAATCTCAAAAGCATTGATGCCGAAATTCCGCTGAACACCATTACCTGCGTGAGCGGGGTGAGCGGCTCGGGGAAATCCACGCTCATTCATCATACGCTTTATGCCGGCATACAGAAGGAAATTGGCAGCTACAGCGGCAAAGTAGGGCGCTACAAAAAGCTGGAAGGCATTCATCAGATCGACCGCGTGGAAATGGTGGATCAAACGCCCATCGGCCGCTCCTCGCGCTCCAATCCGGCCACTTATACCAAAGCTTTCGACCACATCCGCGAACTGTTTGCCGGCACGCGGCAGGCCAAAATGATGGGCTTCAAGCCCGGCGACTTCTCCTTCAACAAACCCGGCGGGCGCTGCGAAGCCTGCGAGGGCGAAGGCATACAAACCATTGAAATGCAGTTTCTGGCCGATATTGAGCTGCCCTGCGAAGCCTGCGGCGGCAAGCGTTATCGCAAAGATTTGCTGGCTGTGGAGTACCGGGGGAAAAATATACACGACGTGCTGGAGATGTCGATTTCAGATGCCATTGCTTTTTTTGTGGATGAGCCCAACATCACCGGGAAGCTACAGCTTATGGAAGATGTAGGCCTGGGCTACCTCCGGCTTGGCCAGAGCGGAACCACGCTGAGCGGCGGGGAGGCCCAGCGGGTTAAACTGGCCCGTTTTCTGGGCAGTAAAGACGATGCGCATACCCTCTACTTTTTCGATGAACCCACCACAGGCCTGCATTTCGATGATGTCAACCGCCTGCTCAAAAGCTTCCACCGTTTGGTCGAAACCGGCAACTCAATCATCATCATAGAGCATAATATGGATATCATTAAAAGCGCCGACTGGGTGCTGGATATTGGCCCGGAGGGCGGCTACGGCGGCGGAACCATCATCGCGGCCGGCACCCCGGAAGAGCTGGCGGCCCACCCTGAAAGCCATACGGGACGATTCCTGAAAGATTTAGTATGATGGCATCTGCGGCGCAGCGGCTTCAGTGCTGAATTTCGCGCACCGAATCCAGCTCAAACACCCGCGTGGGCACATAATAGGTTTGTTGCTTATGCGCGGCTTCTTTGCTTTGCGCCTCCATTTGGCTAAAAAGCAGTTCTACGGCCTTGATGCCCACCTCAAAACCCGAATGGTTGATGTAGGTGATATTGGGATGCAGATAATAGGGCGCATCACCATCGCTGATGCTGATAATAGA
>JBMCPG010000265.1:0-3467 GCA_048626035.1 Cyclonatronaceae bacterium | reverse complement strand
CGGTTTACAAAAAAGAAATATATACCATTTTACTCTTTGGGTCTAAGATATGAGAAGGGGAGACTTGGAGAAGGGGAGAGCGAGCTAATTCCCGACATTTCGAGATGTTAATACCGTGCCGGTACTTTTGGTGAATATGACATTCGTATTCAAGCGGTTCTAAAATTCCTTGATCTGAGCCCCGGCGGGGCGGCTATCTTTGTAGCCCCGGGTAGAGGCCGTCGCGCAGCACGGCCGGCAACCCGGGGTTGTAAAGCGCAAAACAATCGGGCCCGAGCCGCGATGTGGTCAAAGCCTCCGGCGGTTCCGAGGGCCATCCCAAATGCAGATCAGAGCATATTTTGATCCATCTGTCATTGGTACTGTAGCAGACTGTATCAGACGGAGTGCAGCGCAGTCAGCGGAATGAAGAAATCTCAAGGGCTGAAAAGTAGTTGAAGGCTACCTGTCGCGGTCAGCGGTCAGCAATAAAAATAATTAAACATTCACCATTCGCAACTTTTTGTCCAGCAAATTTACAGGGATTATCCTGGTAGAGCTGAAGTGCTCTGCTGTCGAAGGCTTATCGGGTTGGATTCCCGCATTTATGGTGATGAAAATCGGGCCTTTTACGGGTGTTGGGAACCTCTGAAGAGGTCGCGCGTTTCGTGCTTTTTGCCGCGCATTCAAAACCCCGGCGGAAGATTAATATGAGTAGCCCCTTTAACTTTTTCCCCCTTCATCCCCGTCTCCCTTGCCGCCTTTCTTTTTCTTGAGCGCTTCTTTTTCTTCTTCGGGGAGCTGTTCTGGGGAAATTCGGCTGCTTCCGGGCAGGTCTTCTTCTTCAGATTTGCTTTCTTCTTCTTTCGTTTCCTTTTTTGCCGCTTCGGTCAACGATGAAACCGAGGCTTTGCCTTCGGCGATGTCTTTGGCTTTTTTGGTGATTTCCGGCAGGTTTATGCCGCCGCCGCTGCTGCCAAAAGCCTCCAAAAAGCTGATGGGAAAGGGCAGAATCGCAAAGGTGGCGTTTTCTTCTCCAATTTCGGTCATGGCTTGCAGATAGCGCAACTGCAGAGCAGTCGGGGTTTTTTCGATCATCTGGCCGGCTTCCACCAGCTTGGCGGCCGCCTGATATTCGCCTTGCGCATTAATGATTTTCGCCCGGCGGTCCCGCTCCATCTCAGCCTGTCGCGCCATCGCCCGCCGCATGCTTTCGGGCAGGGTTACATCACGTACTTCTACGGTTACAACTTTTACGCCCCAGGGGTCGGTCTGCTCATCAATGAGCTGTTGTATTTTTTTGTTGATGGTTTCGCGCTCGGCCAGCAGCTCGTCCAATTCTACTTGTCCCAGTACGCTGCGCAGCGTCGTTTGCGCGAGCTGACTCGTTGCGCTGATGTAGTTTTCTACGTTTATGATGGCCCGCTCGGCATCCACGACCCGGAAAAAGGTGATGGCATCCACATTTACGGTTACATTATCTTTGGTGATGACTTCCTGCGTGTCCACATTTATGGTGAGCACACGCAAGTCCACGCGCTCAACTTTGTCAATAAAGGGAATTAGCACAATCAGACCGGGGCCTTTGGTCATGTGGAATTTGCCCAGACGAAACACGACGCCGCGCTCGTACTCCCGCATAATTTTGAAAATTTGCGGCAACACTATAATTAATACAGCCACGAGAGTGAAAAGCCAGACAAGGCCGCTTCCAAAGTCAAATAATTCGCTCATAAAAAACTCCGTTTGGGGATTAAGGTGATGGCTTCTATGCCTGTTCGCTACGCCGGGGGGCTTCCAACGGCTTTACGTGCACTTTTAAGCCTTCAAAAGAAACAATTTTGCAGGTTTCGCCCGCTTCTATGGGCGTAGAACTGATCGCATTCCAGCGCTCTCCGTTTATGAAGATGATGCCGCCGTTTTCATCCACACGTTCTTCTACTCTGGCGGTTTTATCGACCATGGCCTCTGCACCGGCTTTGTGCCCGGTAAATTGCGCACGAATACCGTAATAACTGATCCAGGCAAAAATCAGAACGGTTAATATGGTTGCGGGTATGAGCCAGCTTAACGACACTTGCATATCCTCCGGTAAGTCTTGAAATAGCATGAGGGCGCCGAGGAAAAACGATACGCCTCCGCCGCCTAATAGAATGCCATAGGTGGGCGTAAACGCTTCGGCTGTAAATAATATAAGCGCCAGGCCAATTAACAAAAAGCCGGCCGTGTTGATCGGCATGGCCGCTACGCCGTAGAGCAGCAGAATGAGGGCTATTACGCCGGAAACGCCGGGAATAATGGCGCCCGGACTGCTGATTTCGCCCAAAATGCCGTACAGCGCTACCAATGTGAGAATCAGCATGACTTCCGGCCGGATGATGAAGCCGAAAAAGCGCTCGGCCAGATTCGGCTCTATTTCATTGATTTCCGCATTTTTTGTATCCAGTGTGCGCCCCTCAACTTCCATACCGTGCAGCTGCTCAAGCAAATCCTGACGTGTTTCGGCGATCAGGTCAATCACATTTAATTCCAAGGCTTCTTCGCTGGTGGAGGAGCGCCCGTCGCGCACGGCATCAATTGCCCAATCGACGTTGCGGTCGCGGCGCTCGGCAATGTTTTCGATAAAGCTTTCGGTAAAATTAAAAATCTTTTTCTGCGAAACGCTGTCCACTTCCCCGCCGCCCATGGTTACCGGCGAGGCTGCGCCTATGCTCGAAGCGGGCGACATGGCCGCCACGTGCGCCGCCATCGTAATAAACGTGCCTGCGCTACCGGCGTTTGAGCCGTCGGGTGCCACATACACCACTATGGGCGTGGAGGTATTAAGCATCAGGCCAACGATTTCCTGTGTGGTATTCAGCAGCCCGCCGGGCGTATCCAGTTGTATGATGAGGGCCTCATCCTCCCGCTCCTGCGTGGCTTCCAGTCCGCGCTCGATGTAGTTGAGCGTAGTAGGATCGATGCTGCCGTCTATATTGATGAGGGTTACGCTGCCAGCGTTTTCGGCCGTCGCAGAATCAGCCGGGGCCTCGTCCTGCGCCACAAGCCGTGATGCGCACAGGAGAACCATCATCGCGCACACAATAAACAGGGCGCTGTATGTCACTGCGCGCCGATGAAAAAATGGTATAAATGATGATGGCATGAGCGTCGTATTTGAAAGGCATCAAAAAAAGAGCTGTATGAAACAAATAAAACATGAGGCTTTCCGGCAACGTTTCACGGCGGCTGACCCGGCATACCGCCAGCCCGGATTCCAACACCCCGCCACCTGACATTTCGAGATTTTACCATGCCCGTACTTTTGATGAATCTGACCTTTGTACTCAAACGCTTCTAAAATTCCTGGGTCTGAGCCCCAGGGGGGGCGGCAATAGCTAAGGTTAAGGTTTAGGTTTAGGCTGAGGTTTAGGCTGAGGCATTCCCAATTTACTTGAGATTTCTCCATTCCGCAGACTGCGCTGCGCTCCGCCCGCTACAGTCGAAAT
>JBMCPG010000264.1:0-3488 GCA_048626035.1 Cyclonatronaceae bacterium | reverse complement strand
TTTGAGATGCCGGCGGTTTTCTTCTTGTGTGATGTTATCCATCAATATTTCGCTGAAGCCCAGGATGGCATTCATGGGCGTGCGGATTTCATGGCTCATGTTGGCGAGAAATTCAGACTTCGCGCGGTTGGCCTCTTCAGCTTTGCGCCGGGCTTCGAGCAGCTCTTTTTCGTAGCGCTCCCGGAAAACCGCCCCGCCGATAATTTCGCCGGCCAGGCGCAGCAGGTCGATATGGCTGCTCGTCCATACGCGATGCTGACGCACCGAGTCGAAGCCAATAAATCCGATAAATTCCTCCCCGTAATAAATGGGCAGGGCAAGCAGGGAAATAATGCCCTGTGGTTCGAGTATTTCTCGCTCTACGTGGTATTCGTCGGCTATTTTGGATACTTCCGGAATGTAAACATGTTCGTTTTTGAGAAAATGCTCTTTCCAGCGCGGAATAGCTGAGTAAGGAATGTCCTGAAGCTCATCTATTTGGGGTTCTATGCCCGGGGCGCACCATTCGAACGTATTATCTATGGTATCGGTAATCCGGCGATGTTCAAATAAATACACCCGGTCCACTTCGGCGTAAATGCCTAAATCGGTAAACGTGAGGTTGATGGCCTCATGCAGCTCGTGTACGCCGGCCTGCATCAGCCGCGAGGAAAACCGGTTGATGAGTCCGTGCAGGGTATTTAAGGAACTCAGTTTTTGCTCACTTTCTTCGAGCCGCCTCATCTTGTCGTCAGAAAGCGTGAATATGCCGTAGGCCCCGCCGTTTTCCTCATCTTTGGTGAGCTCTCCCTGCAGCCAGCTGTAGCTACCGGAGGCGTTTTTCAGGCGAAAATCGAGCTGACAGGCTGCGGCCCGGCAGGCCGACTCAAGCTGCCTGCGCACGCGGGCGCTGTCTTCAGGATGCAGGTGTTCCCAGAATGTTTTATTGAGCTCTGCGCCGGCCGTCCTTTCATTGAGGCCAAGAAGCGCCATCAGCCCTTTATTTGCGATATTCAGGTTTGGCCGGGCGTTTTCCTGGCCGTAGGTGTAGGCAAAGGCACAGCCGGGAAGCGATGTAAAATCAAGAAGCATATTGGTGAGTAATGTTATTGTATCAGCAGCATTTGGCGGGAAGGAAGGGCGATTCCGTTTACGGCTATGCGGTATAGGTACATGCCGGTGCTGAGCGAAAAATCGCCCGCCCTGAAGGCGATAGCATGCCGGCCGGCCGGCCGGTGGCCTTGCTCAAGGCGTGCAACGCGCCGGCCGTGCAGCGTAAAAACATCCAGCCTTACCGTGCCGGGTTCTTCTAAAACGTATGAGATACGGGTGCTCGAATTAAATGGATTAGGATAGTTTTGAAGCATCCGGGCGTGCTGCGCGGTGGTTGTGTTTTCTTGCGGAGCAGCCGAAGTGTTATATTCGGCACGCACGCGGATATTATCGAGCCGGAGCTCGTCGCGGGCGTTGCCGCCGGTTTGCTCGCCGGTATAATAAAATTTCCAGCGCAGCTCTATTCCAGGTTTGTTTAGTGCCTCGGCCGGGAGAAGGATATTTTCAAAAACCTGCTGATGTCCCTCAAACGGCCCTCTCCTGTATTCTACAGTGTTTCCATTATACAACACATCTGCAAAATTTTCTTCCGTACTACTACGGTATTGAAGCCGGATAGCGTAGAGCCGGTTGTTTCGTTGCAGGGTTTCGGCTTCCCAATCGATAAATACGGCCGCTGCTCCCTCGGTATTGAGGGCAAGCACGACCGCGCCAAGATCGCGCCCGCGGCCGGTATTAATGAGGCTGATGCCGTCTTCGCCCAGTCCGTTTATGCGCGTGCGGCGGGTGTTGTTGTAGGGAAAGCCGAGGGTCTGTTCATCCTCGGAATTGTAGTCGTCGTAGGGCACGTAATAGGGCGTAAAAAACGCATAAGCAAGCCCAGGATCGTCGATATCGCTCATCTGAAAGCTCATATGCGGCGGATAGCTGAAATCGGGCTCGTCGGCCGGCCAGGCTTCAAACACATAGTCGCCGTCGGCCATGTTGTGCGGGCGGGGCTGCATCAAAGATACAATGTCATAGATATACAGCTTGTTTTCGGTATCCGAGACGATAAAAACGCGCCCGCCTTCGGTATCGACGGCCAGGCCTTCGGGGGCATCCATATCGAGCGGATACCAGCGCAGCGGCTGGAAAGCTGCGTTTGTAACTACAATTTTCTGAGAAGCGGCGCTAAGCATCCACAGCTCCTGCCGGGCCCCATCATAGAAAAGCCCCGAGAGGGTCTGCAGCTCGTAGGGCGGGCTGAAATCAATGGTGTGCGTGGCAATTTGCTCCTGCTGCGCGTTCAGCTCTATGAGCACGCGCGGATTTCGCTGATTCGCTACATACAGATGTCCGTTCGCCGGATTTAGCGCCAGGCCTTCGGGGCCGCTATTCGGCTCTTCCTGCCCGATTTCGACCGAAACGGTTTCCAAAACGCTGCCTTGTAAACTGATGCGCCGCAGCTCCCGTGCCCGCTCTTCGGCTACCCAAAGGCTGTTGGATTCCGGCATATACATAACGGCTTCGAGGTCTTCACCCTCATAAGAAAGCGTTGTTACCGACTCTCCGGACTCCGTTATGAGGCGTATGCCGGAATTTTCCAGGTCGCTTACGGTCCATAAAAAGCCGGCTTCGGAATGCAGGCTTAAGCCCGAAATGCCGCCAGCACCAAGCGGAACCGTTTCCTGAAGCACTAAGCTGTTTTGTACGCTTGTCTGCCCCATGAGGCCGGCAGGAATCAGCGCCGGCAAAATCAGCCACAATAAAACATGTAAAATATTAAAGGCGCAGGTAAGGCAAGACATTAGCTTTAGATTAGACCTATAGTGCTTTTCCGGCCCGGAGCCGAAGACAAAGATTAAAACCTTTCATGACCGGAACGACAACCCCGAAAATGTTGCTATAATATGCGCAGCAAATGCATAGAGGCAACAAGCGTGTTATGAAATTTTTATATCCCTAAAATAATATGAGCAATCGAAATAAAAAACAGCTATTTGCAGCGCTGGGTACTTCCGCCGCAATGATAGTCCTGACCGTTATCATTTCTCTTTCGCTTACGCAAACGCCCATTGCTGAGCAGGTTCCAGACGAAGAAGAAGACATACGCGAAGTAAGGGTGATGGCTGCCGAGCCCGAAGATATCACCACCGATATTCAGATTACCGGCCGGGTTACGCCCATAGAACGCATCGAGGTTTCTACTGAAGTGCAGGGCGTGCTGCGCAGCGGTGCCCGGCCTTTTCGCACCGGCAACCGGTTCCGCGAAGGCGATATTCTGGTGCAGCTCGATGATACCGACGCGGCTCTGGAGCTGAACGCCAGCCGCAGCCGCTTTGCTTCGGCGCTTTCGGCGCTGCTGCCCACCATCCGCCAGGATTTTCCCGATGCCTACGAGGCCTGGGCCGGCTACGTGGAAGATTTTGATCCGGAAATGCCGCTGCCCGGGCTGCCCGAAGTTACCGACCGGC
>JBMCPG010000263.1:0-3505 GCA_048626035.1 Cyclonatronaceae bacterium | reverse complement strand
GTACCGAAGCCCCGTTTAAAATCCAGAAAGTGGTAGGGCGAGCCGTGACTACCTCTCTTATATCGCAAAATTTCTCTTTCAACAATAGGCTGATTTTTTTCTTCTCCGATCTCAAGAAAGTAGGTTACCAGACGGTTTCTGCCCGAAATATCCAGTCTGAACTGCAGTTCTATTTCAATATTCCCGCCGCTGTCCCGGCTTCTCACTTCTTTAAATCCACCTCTTTTTGCCAACGCGCTCCGAACGCTCCCCTGGAGCGCATCGCTCAAAAAAGCGAAAACATCAAAAAGGGTGGACTTTCCGGTACCGTTTGCACCGATAAAAACGGCAAGGGAAGGTAAATCCTGTAAGCGTATAGATTGGAACGCTTTGTAATTCTTCAGATGAAGGGTTTTGATTCTCATAAAAAACCTGTCGTTTCTGAGTCAGTTATATATATCTAAAATAAGCATTTTTAAATGCTTACATGGCAACACATAATGTATTGCGCCATTAGGATTTACTTCAACAGCAAATCGCTGTAGGATTCCGATATTAGCTGCGTTTCATCGATGCCGAGCGCCCGCATGTAGCTTTCGCACTGCGCTAAAAGCGCCACCCGGTCGCGGTTTCCGGTGCGGTCTATGGCTTCAATTTCGGCAAAATGACCAAGGCCCTGCACTTCATCCAGGTGGAATTTGACGTTTCCAATGTAATAAATATGGCGGGTTTTATCGACAATGCTGAGCACGCCGAGCGAGGCCTCGAGAATGGCCTTTAGCGATTTTACTTTCTCGGGCTGACTTTCATACAGCATCACTTCCGACTGCTTAGGCCCGGCCTGATTCTGCCGCTGATAGTGAATAAGATGATTTTCAATGCGGCCCTCACGCAGCTTCAGCCGGCCGCGGGCGACCTTAAAGTAGGTATCAACCTGATGATCTTTTCCCCGGTAATCGGCCCGTTTTTCTTGCATAAACGCCCTGATGCGCTCCTGCTGCGCAGCACTGGAACGCGCTTTAATTTCAATATTGATGAATGCCATAGAACTTAATTTGTGCCTTCATGTTAGGTGTGCGTGTGCTTTCCGGCTGAGGCCAAGTCTTTAAAATCGCTGCCCGCCGGCCGTTGATATACCCGAAGCCCAAACTCCGGCAGTACCGAAAGCAGATGATCAAAAATATCGGCCTGAATGCCTTCATATTCGGCCCAGACGGTCGTATTCGTGAATACATAAAGCTGGAGCGGAAGCCCGTTTTCGCCAGGTTCGAGCTGCCGCACCATGATAGGTAAATCGGTTCTTGCCCGCGGATGCTTCCGCAAATATTCCACCACATAGGCCCGGAAGGTGCCCACATTGGTAAGCCATCTGCCGTTGGTGATGATGGCCGACCGGCTTTTAAGATGCTCCTGATTGTAGGCATCTACTTCCTTCATTTTTTGGGTGATGTAGTCTTTGAGCAAATGCGATTCGCCCAGCCGCTGAATTTCGGCATAGCTGAGAAAGCGAACGCTGCCCATATCTACATGAATAGAGCGCATGATGCGCCGCCCGCCGGTATCCGCCATGCCACGCCAGTTGCGGAAGCTGTGCTCCAAAAATTTGTGCGTTGGAATAATACTGATAGATTTATCAAAATTCTGCACCCGCACGGTATTCAGCAAGATGTCAACAACATCGCCGTTTGCACCAAAATCCGGCATTTCGATCCAGTCGCCGATACGAATCAGGTCGTTGTTGGTGAGCTGAACGCTGGCCACCAAAGACAGCAGCGTATCACGAAATACCAGCAGCAGAATAGCGGTGATGGCGCCAATGCCGCTAAAAAAATACCAGGGCGATTGATCCGATAAACTTGCCACGATGAAAATGCCGGCAAACAGATACACAATCACTTTACCGAGCTGCACGTACGATTTGATGGGCCGCATGTGCGCCCGGGGCAGCTTTTGATACAGCGTGTTGATGCTGCCCAGCAGCGCATCGAGCACCCGCGCGGCTACCAAAATCATTAGCGCGGCCGTTGTTCGGGTAATAATTACGCTTATGAGCTCGGGCAGATCGGGCACCAGCTCTACGCCGTTGTACAAAAACAGCAGCGGAATCATGAATAGCGCCCGCTGCGGCAGCTGATGAAACAGCAGCGCTCCGTACCAGTCCGTTTTTGTTTTTTCGTCGAGCCGCTGCAGCAGATTTACCATCCAGCTGCGCACGACTAAATGAAGCGCTGTGGAAATACTGAGCAGGATTATAAGGCCCAGCGCAGCTTCTCCGCCGGCTATTTGCAGAGATTCAGGCAGCCAGTCGATTATCGTTTTCAGAACGTTTTCTGCATCTTTCTTCAACTCGTTTTCAGCCGCCGGTGCCGGAATAATACCAGCAATAGAATCGGCTTCTGCGGTCGAATCCTGGGGCTGGTAAGCATGGGTAAAAGCGGGGCGCATCATGTAGAAAAATGAATATAGAGACAGCAATTCAGAATCATAAAGATACGAAAATATGAGGCCTTTCCCGCTTGTATAAACCGCTTTATGTGCAATCCGGGAGCTCGCGAACGCTCTTGTATATCATAGTGATGATAACCCCGAGGGCGAGCAGGAAATACAGGCTTAGCACTACTACTTCATGAAATAACAGATCGGAAGGAAACTCAACCCAATGGTCGAGCAGCGCCAGCGGGGAGTTGAACACATACAAACCAGCGGCCAGGACTCCTCCCAGACATGCGCGCATCCAGGCCGGGGAGTCGCTCAGTCGCTCAAACGCGGCCTGCAAGGTGTTCATCACTACCGGCCGGTTCCGGGCTATACAGTTCCAGTTGACTAAAAACAGGCTGTAGGCGCCCAGGTTGGGTAAAAATGAAATGTTGAGCATCACCATTACCGAAAAATGAAAGATTACGGCAAAGCCTACAAACAGGCGGAAAATGCGCGGAAAAAAAACGGCCGGCAAAAACCCGATTTCAAAGATGATGGTGGCATAATCCAGAAATATCCAGAATACCGGTTGCTCAAGCCCGATAAAAAAGCTGGATAAAAGCCCGGTGCGACCGTTCACAAAATGCTGATTGAGCAGATGCCCGTAGGTGGCTTGCGTGCTAATATCGAGCCAGCCGCCGAGCAGCTTGGCAAACCCGGCGGTCATCATCATGTAGCCCAGCAGCAGACTGAGCATAACCACCGGCCAGTTTTGGACGTCCTTGTTTTTTAGTCCTGTGCTTGAATCAATTGAAAAGCGTGCGCCCCAGTTCGAAAAAGCCATAATGAGCGGTACCAGCGGAAGCAGCACATCATGGTTTATTTTGCCCATGCTGAAGGAAAACCCGTTGCCGGTAAAGATCAGCAAGCCGGTCAGAATGGAAAAGAAGGTCGTTTTCCATCCCAGCAATACGGCAGTAAGGCTGACCATAAGCAGCAGCTCGATGCCATTAAAAAACCAGGCGGGCGGAAAGCCGCCGAAAAGCATCATAATGCCGGGCGGCGGGAAAAAAAGCTCCTGCGGCAGATCCGTCAGAAATCCATAATA
>JBMCPG010000262.1:0-3513 GCA_048626035.1 Cyclonatronaceae bacterium | reverse complement strand
GCCATTCTTCCAGCCCGATTCCTGCTTGATCAAGCGCGTCTTCGTAGGCCGCATTGCCACTATCAGTCGCCCGGGTGATGCTTCCTGTAAGTGCTTCACCTGCGCGATCGGCAATAAACGAATGCAGCAGCGACCCCCGCTGATAGTCGTTCGAAACGTCATCTTCGCCGCGCCGCCAGCCGTACAGAAACCTCCGCAGCTCGGCCGGCTGCGATAAATACAGCGGCGCCCGGCCCTGATAGCCGTTCAACAGTTCGGCCCATTCCGACTGTCCCTCGTTCTGGAAAGTGTTCAGCGCGCCGTAGTTCGCATGAATCAGGTGCTGATATTCGTGGGCGGCCGTGCTGCGCACCCGAAACGGATTTACCTCGCCATCAAAATAAATAAGGGGGCGGGAATTCAGGTAGATGATATCGGCTTTGTTGCTGTTGGAGTTGGAAGGATCGAGATCGACCGGATCAAAAAAGCCGGCCACAAAACCGCCCTCGGAATCCGGTTCCCAGCCGTCCTGCACGTCGGTAATCAGAATATTGAGCACGCCGGAGCCGTCGATATCGGGGGCATCCCCGAAAATGAGACTATTGTTGTCTAAAATACCCTGTCCCGGATCGCGTGAAAGCGGCGGCGTCTGGGCATCCAGGGCGGTCATCAGGCCGTCGATCACTTCCTGATTCACCTGATCGGGGGCAAATTCGCCTTCCTCCACCCAAAGGCGCAGCCGGTCGGAAACCGCCCGCAGAACAAAGGAAACCGTGCTCCAGTCGTTGGTTTCAATATTGCGCACCCGGAAATCGCGCTCATCGCCAACGGTGAAATCTTCCATCAGCGAATAAACCAGCGCTCCCTCGGGCTGCATCTTCCGCAACTCCCTGTAATTGCGCAGGGCCTGCACGGAAACGCTGTCGCGCAAAATCGAATCCACGCTGCAAAACTGTGGGGCCCCGATGCCATCACCCTGAAAAACACGCGGCCGTTCCTGTCCGGGCGCAGGCATGCGGGCATCAATATATTGGCCGGATGCCGGAACCGTGAGCATGAGGAACACGAAAATACTGCCGAGAAGGAGTAGAAGTCTGGTCATGGTGTGGAGAGGGGGGATTGGGAAAGAGGGTGAAAAATATTGCTACGGTCAACGTTAACCTTGGAATACTGCATCCTTTATCCTTGGCCAGCTTTAACCTTGTGAAAAGGCAAAATATTAAAAAAACAAACCTTGTGATGCGGGGAATTGTTCAATTTACTGCTTGTTGAAAGTATAGTTAGTTCAGAACGGCCTTATCTTGAAGGCATCGCCATCTATTTTTAACGATTTTTTAAGTTTTTGATGAATTCGACTGAAGCACATAGCAGCAACAAAGCCTCCTTTATGAAGCATGTGGCCCTCACCAGCGACGCGCCCATGGGCATTGAAATCAGCCATGCGGAAGGCGCGTGTTTTTATGATACCGGCGGCCGGCGCTATCTGGATTTCATTTCCGGCATTGCCGTGAGCACGCTCGGGCACCGGCACCCGGCCGTTATTGAGGCGCTCAAAGCCCAGTTAGACAAGCATTTACACGTGATGGTGTACGGGGAGTTTATCCAGGCGCCGCAGGCCCGCTTTGCCGAACGGCTGGCTTCTCAGCTTCCCGACTCCCTCAGCCGGATTTATTTTGTAAACAGCGGCACCGAAGCCAACGAAGGCGCGCTCAAGCTGGCCAAAAAGCATACCGGCCGGCAGGAATTTGTGGCCTTTCGCAACAGCTATCATGGCGACACGCACGGCTCGCTGAGCGTTACCGGCCGGGACGTGTATCGCGATCCGTATTTGCCCCTGCTGCCCGACGTGCATTTCTACGATTTCAATGATGATGCCGTGCTGGCCGGCATCACCGGGAAAACGGCGGCCGTCATTATGGAGCCGATTCAGGGCGAGGGCGGCATCATCCCGGCCCAAAAAGCATGGCTGCAAGCTGTGCGGAAACGCTGCGACGAAACCGGCGCGCTGCTCATTTTTGATGAAATCCAGAGCGGGTTCGGGCGCACAGGCAAGCTGTTTGCCTTCGAACATTATGGCGTAGTCCCCGATATTCTCTGCATGGCCAAAGCCATGGGCGGGGGCATGCCCATAGGCGGCTTTGCGGCCTCTGACCAGATTTTTGAAGCTTTCATGTACAACCCGCCGCTGAATCATGTAACCACTTTTGGCGGGCATCCGATGAGCTGTGCGGCCGGGCACGCGGGGCTTTCCTACCTGCTGGAGCATCATTTGATGGATCGCGCTCCGGCAATTGAGGCGCGTGTACGCCATGCCTTACAGCTCGATGGAGTAGCCGAAATCCGCGGAAAGGGTGCCATGCTCGGTATGGTGCTCGAAAGCCGGGAAATGACCGAATTCGTGGTGGGCCGCTGCCTCGAAGATGGGTTGTTGCTGGGCTGGACGCTGCATTCCAATACTTTAGTGCGTCTGGCCCCGCCGCTCATCATATCAGATGAGCTGCTTGATGAAGCCCTCTCAATACTGGCAACACACATTACCGCATGGAATACAAAAACCGCATAAATATGCATGAGCCTCCGCATTAAAAAAATTCTGTAATCCGATTAACTTTTATATCTTTTAATATGTACAAAAGCTTAAAAAATCGTGTTTCAGAAGACTTACTATAATAATATAAAGGGGTTCAATGAAATGTGAAACCTTTTTCAAAAGTCCGTCCTATATCTGGAAAAATAAAAACAGCATTTATACTTGTATTCACGTACTTATATCGGGAGCAACTTTATGAAAAATATTGAAATTTTAGTTCCTACGGATCTTTCGGAATTGGGAAATATTGCCTTTAGCCATGCGGCACAATTTGTAGGGCAATTTGGCGGAAGCGTAACGCCGTTGTATGTATTTGAAGAAGAAAAAAAAATAGAACGTATTTTGGGGCTGGATGATCCCGGGGCCTACAAAAAGCCCGGTATGCTTCATCGCATTAAAGAGCACCTGCATGAAAAAGCGGCCGGGTTTATTCCGTCCGCACATTTGAATGAAGCGAGGATCATAACCGGTGCCCCGGCTGCTGAAATCGTGGCCGCCGGCCAAGAAATGGATTTCATCATCATGACAGGCAACAAGCGTACGGGCATAAAACGGATTAGCCTCGGCTCGGTTGCCCAGAAAGTAGCCGCCCGCAGCCATACGCCGGTTATTATAACCGGAAGTGATTGCGACCTCGAACATTTTCATAAGCTCCTTGTGCTCACCGACTTTTCGGAGCGCTCGCTGCAGGTCGTGCCCCATGCCAAAGCATTGATGGCCGTCTTCCCGGAGCTCAAAACCGACTTCGTGCATTTTGTGAACGTAGGCTACTTTACGGCTGGCAACAATAAGAAAATCATTGCTGCGGCTGAAGCGGAAATCGAAAAGGTCGCGGCTGTACAGTTTGAAGGCTTCGAAGAACGCGTTGATACGCATGTTTTTATTACCAGCACTTCCCCGGCGGAGGCTATCATCAATCTCACGTTCTCGCGCAACTATTCGCT
>JBMCPG010000261.1:0-3530 GCA_048626035.1 Cyclonatronaceae bacterium | reverse complement strand
ATACCCAAAACATGGCCACTTTGCCACGATTGATAGCTGTGCTTGTTAATGTGGGGGGAGAAAACGTTCAACTTAGAGATAACAGTCTTGGCACTTATGTACAGATGTTTAGGGGGTGGATGCAAGAATCTGAGACAAGATACTAATCCGGAGCAGTCACATCATTGTGAAGCCGCGAATGCCGATTAACCCGCTGAATATATAGAATACGTGAGTTATAAGTAGTCAATTACCAATAAGCCTGTTTTCGATTGATATAAACACTTATTTAATATACAGTAATACAACTATATTTTAAAACTAAATATTCTACTATTTAACAACTACCACCACGTATCTGCAACATATTATTTCAGGCATTATTACCTGCAAAAATGCGCAAATATGATGGAAGCCAAATACATACAACGAATTCCTGAAAAAAGCTCGGGCAGCATCTTGAGCTAACTGCCGAAACATCAGGATAGCTTAATTAGTCTTTCGTTTCTTACAGTCCATTATTTTTCATTCCCTAAAATAACAAAAAACCTAACATAAAAAGCAACACTAAAAAACGAATACTCCATATTAGGGTTCTGATACGATTGGAAGCTATCAACGCGCTTATGTTTGTTTTATTGAACAAACCCTTATTTTGCAAAATATTGTGCTTAGGAACAACGCGAAGGCCGGTTTCGGCCCAAACGCCTACCAATAATATAAACGTAAGCCAGGCTCCGGCTTGCAGTAAAATATCGACGTCGGCAAGCATAGCCGCGAAGGGAAGCAGCGCGCCGGCGGCCATTTCCAGCAGCATCGGTGCCCCTACAACGAAGCCCGTAGAGCGCGTGTGAAAGCGGTGAAAAGCTTGTCCCCGGGCCGGTTCCACAAAATGAAACGCCGGGTAATGCACGAAATCAACAAAAACAACCAGGCCGGTCATGAAGCCACAGCCCGCCGTTGTGAGCAGCAGCAACAGGTTAAAAACAAAGCTGGGGTCGGGCATCGCAGATAGCAACAGGGAAAGCGTGGGAAAGTGGTTAATGATTTTCTTATTATTACAGGCTTATGCATCTTGGCCGGATGCGGCGGGAATAGCCCGTCGTCTTTATGCATGTGTTGATGCAGCACAAGCCTGTTACCTTCGGCAGCATTGCCTTTTTTTGTTTCTACGCTAATTTATTTTTTTATACAACGCTAAGCTAATTTCAATTTATATACTATGCTCTTAAAACGCACGCACACCTGCGGAGCCCTGAATCTTGAACATTGCGGACAGGAAGTTACGCTTAATGGCTGGGTTAACACCCGCCGCGACCTCGGGGGCGTTATTTTTATTGATTTACGTGACCGTTACGGCCTCACGCAGGTCGTTTTTTCGCCACAAGACCAGGCCGAAGCGCACCGCTTAGCCGACGAGCTTCGATCCGAATACGTTATTGGTATTAAAGGCATTGTGCGCGAGCGCGATACCGAAAACATAAATCCGAACCTTGCCACCGGGCAAATCGAGGTGCGCGTACAACAGCTCCATATTTACTCCCGCGCCAATACGCCACCTTTTGAAATTAAGGATGATTTAACCACCAACGAAGAAGTGCGCCTGAAGCACCGCTATCTGGATTTACGCCGCCGGCCGCTGCAGAATAACCTCATGCTGCGCTCCAAAGTATATCAGGCGGCACGTAATTATTTTTATGAACAAGAGTTTGCCGAAATCGAAACGCCGTTCTTAATGCGCTCCACGCCCGAAGGCGCCCGCGATTATCTGGTGCCCAGCCGCGTGAATCCCGGCAAGTTTTATGCCTTGCCCCAAAGCCCGCAGATCTATAAGCAAACCCTGATGATTTCCGGCATGGATCGCTACTTTCAGATTGTGAAGTGCTTCCGGGACGAAGACCTGCGTGCCGACCGTCAGCCCGAATTTACGCAGATTGATGCCGAAATGTCGTTCGTAGACGAAGAAAGCATCTACGCGATGGCCGAAGGTATGATGAAGCGCATCCTGGTAGAAACTCAGGGCGTGGAGATACAAACACCGTTTCCGCGCATGAGTTATAAGGATGCAATCGAAACCTATGGCAGCGATAAGCCCGATACACGTTTCGATCTGCGCTTCAAAGATTTGTCGCCTATTGTGGCCGATTCCGGGTTTCGTGTGTTTTCGAAAACCGTAGCCGATGGCGGCAAGGTGGTGGGCTTCGTTGCCCCCGGTTTTGCAAGCCTGGGCCGCGGTATTATGGACCGCCTCACCAAACGCGTACAAAAAGAAATTGGCGCAGGCGGGCTCATCTACATCAAGCATAACGGCGATGAACTCTACTCTTCGGTTTCTAAATTTGTGAGTGAGCAAACCACCCGCCGCATGGCCGAAACCGCCGGGGCAAAAGAAGGCGATCTCGTGCTTATTCTCGTCGGTGCCGCGCCGCTGGTATATGAACAGCTCGGCGATCTGCGGCTGATGTTTGCCAAAGAATACGAGCTTATCGACACGTCCAGAACCGATTTTCTCTGGGTTACCGATTTTCCCCTGCTCGAATACAGCGCCGAAGAGGGCCGCTACTATGCCATGCATCATCCCTTTACCGCCCCGCATCCCGAAGACCTGGAGCTGCTGGATTCCAATCCCGGAAAAGCCCGCGCCCGCGGCTACGATATGGTAATGAACGGCAGCGAAATTGGCGGCGGCTCTATACGTATTCACGAATTTGAAATGCAGAAAAAAATGTTTTCCCTGCTCGGTATCGATGAAGCCGAAGCCCGCGAGAAATTCGGTTTCCTGCTCGATGCTTTTGAATACGGCGCGCCTCCGCACGGCGGCATTGCCTTTGGCCTGGACCGCATCGTGATGCTGCTGGCCGGTGCCCAAAGCCTGCGCGAGGTAATCGCCTTCCCGAAAAATCAGCGGGCCCAAAGCACCATGGATAGCTGCCCCGACGAGGTCGACTCCCGGCAGCTCGACGAGCTTTATATCCAGCTCAAGCCCATCCTGAAATCGTAGCACGTTCCGGGCGGAAACGGGCGCAGAAACCAGCCCGTCTTCGCCCGGAAAGCTGTGCTCAACCTCAACCCCATCACCCTATACTATTCTATCATGAAAACCTTTGGCATCGATGGCTGCCGGGCCGGCTGGCTGGCCGTTTCGCTGGATGGCGATCCCACGCAGTTCCGGCTCATCGAAACCGCGCCCGATTTGGCCGCGCTTTTTCGTGAAAGCGAGCGCGTATTTATTGATGTACCTATTGGCCTCAGCGAAAGTGAACCCCGCATGTGCGACGTACTGCTGCGCCGGGTGCTTGGCAAAGGCTACAGCGCGTCGGTGTTTTCGCCGCCGGTACGCCCCGCGCTTATGATGACCGACTACAAGGCCGCCTGCGATATCAACGAGGCGAAATCCGGGAAGCGCCTGTCGAAGCAAAGCTGGAATATCGTCCCGAAAATAAAAGAAGTGGACCACATTTTGCAGGAAGAAAAGCGCCTGGCCCAGCATGTACACGAGAGCCATCCCGAGCTGCTGTTCAAAAAGCTGAACCGGGGCGGGGCGGCCCTGG
>JBMCPG010000260.1:0-3533 GCA_048626035.1 Cyclonatronaceae bacterium | reverse complement strand
GAGATGACATGGGCCTTTGGGGGGATAAGCCGGAGGAGCCCCAACCCGCTTTCGCGCCAATTTGCGTATTTCGCTGGATTAAATAGAGTCTTTTTTTAACCGCGATGGTCGCCGGGAATGGTGAATTGGGGCATTCCCGGTCTTTCGTCCCCAGTCCTTGGTTCAAAAAACTCATCACTCATCACTCAAAACCCAAAACTAAGCTCACTGGCATTTGTCGCTGGCCATTTCTCCGTTGATGAGCACGCCGCAGACCTGACTCAGATACTCGAAGGGGTCGCCTTCCCACAAGACTAAATCGGCGTCTTTTCCGGCTTCGATGGAGCCGATGCGCTCATCGAGGCCGAGAAATTCGGCGGCGTTGATGGTGAGCGCGCGAAGCCCATGTTCGAAGCTGAGGCCGTTGGCTACGGCGATGCCGGCTTCATAATGTACGACCCTGGTTTTCGGCACGTAACTTTCGTAGCCGCTCTGAAAGGTGAAGGGAATGCCCGCGTCGGCCAGCGTTGCAGCGGTGGTAAAGGCGGCGTTGGTGGTCTCGCCCCGGGTGCGGGTCATGGTAGGGTGAAGAATGACGTGCACGCCGGCTTCGGCCACTTCATCCATCACCAAATACACTTCGGAGGCGCCCGAAAGCACCAGCTCGAAGCCGAATTCTTCCTGCAGGCGCAGCGCGGCCAGAATTTCGGAAACCCGGTGCGCCTCAATCAGGGCGCTGACTTCGCCGTCGAGCACTTTCACCATGGTTTCCATTTTCAGATCACGGGTGGGGTTTTCCTGCGCGCGGTATTGCTGCGCCTTGATGAATTCGCTGCGCAGCATGGCTACGGCCCGGGAGCGCGTGCCCGGATTGCCGCCGTAGTTGGAGCTGACCGACGGCCCGAGGGTGAAAGCCACCATGGTGGTGGAATCTACCAGCGCCTCGTTTACGGTATTGCCGAAGGTTTTCACAATCATGGTTTGTCCGCTGGCCAGCGCGCCGGGACCATGCCCGGTATGCACGGTGGTAACGCCCAGATTCCGCAGCCAGACAACCAGATCTTCGCGGGCATTGTAGGCATCAAAAGCGCGCAGATCGGGCTGAAACGGATGGGAGCGCTCGAGTTGATCCTGATCATCGGAGACGTTAAAAATGCCGGCCAGCCCGACGACCGAGCGCGTATCAATCATGCCGGGCGTAACCACGGGCGATTCGTGCACCTCAAGGCCTTCGGGAATCGTGATGTCTGCGGCCGGGCCGACTTCCAGAATGCGTCCGCCGCCGATGAGCACCACTGCGTCGAGCATCATGCCGGTGCCTTCCGCGCCGCTCATGGTGTAGAGCGTATCGGCCAGCACGGCGCGTTCCGGTTCGGCAGGCTGCGGCTGCGCCTGAAGGCTGGATGCCGGAGCCGAGCAGGCGCTTATCATGCCGCTGAATCCGAGCAGAAGCAGCATCAAAAAGAGGGAATGGGAGCGGGAAAGGACGTTGGGAGAAGATGCCATCATACTAAATAAACATGAATTAGACGAAGTGGAAGAGGATGATGCGGGCGTTTTCGGAGTGTTGCTATTTTCCTGAATCATTTTCCGCCACCGATGGAATAATGATCAAAATATTCGCCGCGAAAGACTTCATGGCCGCCGGTGGCGTAGGGAAGCTGCTCCTCGTTTTCGCGATCAAAGACTTTTTCGCCCTCCACCCAAGTTTGCATCACGTGGGTATAGACGCTGAGGGGATCGCCGTTGAGCAAAATAAAATCAGCATCTTTGCCGACCTCCAGCGAACCCACGCGGTCTTCCATATCCAGCATGCGCGCGCCGGCCAGCGTGAGGGCTTCGAGGGCTTTTTCGCGGCTCATGCCGGCCCTGACGGCAAAGGCGGCCATGCGGAAAAACAGCCGGGAATCGGTTACGGAATCATCGGTATGAAAGGCGACTTCCGCGCCGGCTTCTTCCAGGGCGGCGCCGGATTTATACAGCAAATTCACGGCTTCCAGCTTGCCGCCGGGCGTATCCAGCACGATGATGGAGCTCGGCACGCCGGCCGCGGCAATCTCGTCGGCCACCAGCCAGGCATCCGAGACATGATGTAGCACCACGCGAAAGCCAAATTCTTCCTTCATGCGCAAAACGGTGAGGATATCGTCGTGCCGGTGGGTATGAAAATGCACGATGCGCTCGCCGTTCAGGACTTCCAGCATAGGCTCCAGGCGCAGATTCCGGGGCGTGTCCTCATCGTTTTCAAGTTTCTCGCGGTAGGCTTGTGCTTCGATAAACAACTGCCGCTGAAGGGTGGCTGAGCGTGCCCGCGTGCCCGGAAACGGGGCATCACGCAGGGAATTTGTGCCGTTGGCCATCTTGATGCCCGCCGCAAAGCCGCCGGCCAGATCTTCGTCGGGAATCAGCATGTCGTCTATGGTGCGGGCGTTGCGCAGCTTCAGATAGGTGGTCTGACCGCTGAGCAAATGGCCGGAGCCGGGCATCACGTTGGCCGTGGTTACGCCGCCGCTCCGGGCTTTTTTGAAGGTATCGGAACGTACGTCGATGGCATCCATAATGCGCACATCCGGATGCAGCGGCGAGCTGCCGTCACCGCCATCGCCGCCGCCGATATGGGAATGAGAATCCACCAGGCCGGGCATCAGAATATGCCCACTGACATCATGCTGCTCCGCATTTACCGGGATTTCCACCTCCCCAGCGGCGCCAACGGCTACGATTTCACCCTGATGCACCACCAGCACGCCGTTTTCGATCGGCGCCTCAGAAATAGGATAAATCGTGCCGCCAAGAAAGGCCTGCGGCAAGATTTGGGCCTGCGCCGGAGCGGTAAAAAACACGGTAAGCATCATCATTAAAAGGAATAAATGACAGCCCGGAACGCCCCGCAGAGAAGTAGCAGTCGAAGACATAGAAAAGCAGATTAGGTAGTAATGAATAACGAAAATTGAGTAATAACAGGATGTTGCTGCCCGCTTGGAAATGTATGAGCAGAATGAAAGACCATTTCTAATATAGAAAGTTTTGGTGAATCGGAGAGCGGGAACGCAGATTTCACCAATTTTTGGGTCGGCACGCAGCCCTGAAGCCTTCGTCGGAGATGGGCAACGGGGCAGCTTTAGGGCTTTGTGATGATGAAGTTCGGGGGGCGGCTTTCCAACCCTCTGAAATGGGTTCGTCCGGTTATGATAAATGTCGATACCCAGCCTCAGGATTATTTGATATTCGCAAAGATGTGGGTCAGGTATTCTTGTCACTTGTCTGAACTATGATTTTTTATGATTTTGGGATTACCTTGATTTTGCTGTTTGAACGATTTGTTGCTGAGGCGTTTGAATTGCAGCGACTTTGCACCAAAATTGATGAGCAAACCCACTTCTAAGTCATAGGCTTCTAAATAATTAATGGCTTGTGCCAAATGCACCTTTTCTAATTGTATGATGGCTTTTAATTCTACGGAAACAACACCCTCTACCAAAAAATCAACACGTCTGGTGCCTATTTGCTGCTGCTTGTAAAATACAGGCATTTCATACTCCCGACTAAACGAG
>JBMCPG010000259.1:0-3550 GCA_048626035.1 Cyclonatronaceae bacterium | reverse complement strand
GCGGAGAACGTGGCCCAAAAGTATAAAATCAGCCGGGAAGCGCAGGATGAATTCGCTTTCAAATCGCATCATAAAGCCGTGAAAGCTGTAACATCCGGACGTTTTAAAGATGAAATCATCCCGCTGAAAACCAGCCTTTCCCACATGCAGAACGGCCGGCCGGTGCAGCAGGAATTCAGCTTTGATACCGATGAAGGCCCGCGCAGCGATACAAGCACGCAGGCCCTGGCCAAGCTGAAGCCCGCCTTCAGCCCGAAAGGCACGGTTACGGCCGGAAATGCCAGCCAGATGTCCGACGGCGCTTCGGCCGCCTTGGTGATGAGCGAAGCCCGCCTCAAGGGCCTCAACCTGAATCCCATGGCCCGGATTGCCGGCTATGCAGTAGCTGGCGTGCCGCCCGAAATTATGGGCATCGGCCCGGTGGAGGCCATTCCCAAAGCCCTCAAAAATGCCGGACTCCAGCTCTCCGACATCGGCCTGATTGAACTTAATGAAGCCTTTGCTTCTCAGGCGTTGGCCTGCATCAACGAGCTGGATTTGGATCCCGATATCGTGAACGTAAACGGCGGGGCGATTGCCCTGGGCCATCCGCTGGGCTGCACCGGCGGAAAACTGACGGCCAGTCTGCTGCATGAAATGAAGCGCCGCGAGGTTCGCTACGGCATTTGCAGCATGTGCATCGGCGGCGGCATGGGCGCGGCCGCTGTGTTTGAACTGCTTTAATGTATGATGATGGCCTTCCGGCCTCAACGCCCATCACCCTGCTTTACTACTATCTAACTAACCTTCCGGCGGCAGCTCAGCCGGAATACTCATCGATCAACCTAACATCTCAGAACTATGGAAGACTTCTTATTTGGCAGTTTTGCCGCCATCGAATCCGCCTGGATCATCTGGGCCGCGGGAATTGCAGCCGTGCTGATTTTCGGCTTCACCGGTGCGCCGCTGGCCGTGTGGCTGGCTGGGGCCGCCATCATGATGTGGGGCGCTGCCGCTCCCGCATGGGCATGGGGCATACTCGGCGCCGTTGCGCTGCTGTTCGCCGTGCCGCCGGTTCGCCGGGCCACGCTCTCCAGCGGCATCATGAAACTCATGAAAGCCCTCAACTTCCTCCCCGTCATTTCTCAGACTGAGCGCACGGCCATCGACGCCGGCACGGTCTGGATCGACGGCGAGCTGTTTTCCGGAAAGCCGGATTTCAAGCGCATCATCAATGAAAGTTATCCCGACCTGACCGAAAAAGAGCAGGCGTTTCTGGATAACGAGGTGGAAGAACTTTGCGCCATGACCAACGACTGGGACGTGTTTCAGAACCGGGATTTGCCGCCGGAAGTCTGGCAGTATATGCTCAAAAAGAAATTTTTCGGCCTCATCATCCCCGAAGCATACGGCGGCCTCGGATTTTCTCCGCTGGCCAACAGCACGATTGTAGCCAAGCTGACCTCCCGCTGCGGCCCGCTGTCCACCACGGTGATGGTACCCAACTCCCTCGGACCCGCCGAACTGCTGATTCATTACGGCACCGACGAGCAAAAAAACTATTATCTGCCGCGTCTGGCGGTAGGTGATGAAATCCCCTGTTTTGCCCTTACCGAACCGAATGCGGGCTCCGATGCCGGTGCCATCAGCGCCAACGGCGTGGTCTTCAAAGGCGACGACGGCAACCGCTATCTGCGCCTGAACTGGGAGAAGCGCTACATCACCCTGGCCGCCATTTCCACCGTGCTGGGTCTGGCCTTCAAGCTGAAAGATCCCGAAAACCTGCTGGGCAAAGGCGAAGAACTGGGCATCACCTGTGCCCTGATTCCGAGCAATACGCCGGGCGTGAAGCTGGGCGAGCGCCACGATCCGCTGGGCGTGCCTTTTTACAACTGCCCCACTTCCGGGCATGATGTCATCGTGCCGATTGATGTAATTATCGGCGGTATCGAAGGCGCCGGAAAAGGCTGGAAAATGCTGATGGAATCTCTGGCCGCCGGACGCGGTATTTCGCTGCCGGCCTCCAGCGCGGGCGGCGCCAAAATGCTGACCCGCGTTACCGGCGCGTATGCTTCCGTACGCAAGCAATTCGGCCTGCCCATCGGCAAGTTTGAGGGCATAGAGGAGCCCATCGCCCGCATGGCCGGAAACACCTACATCCTTGAGGCCGCCCGGCGTTTTACCTGCGGCGCGCTTCAGAAAGGAGACAAACCCGCCGTGGTAAGCGCCATTGCCAAGTACAACTTCACCGAAACCTTCCGCAACATCATGAACGACGGCATGGACGTGCTCGGCGGCGCGGCCATTTCCAAAGGCCCGAAAAACATGATTGCCCACGGCTACATGTCGGTTCCGGTTTCCATCACCGTGGAGGGCGCAAACATTCTCACGCGCACGCTCATGATCTTTGGTCAGGGCGCCATTCGCTGCCATCCCTACGCCCTCAAGGAAATTGAGGCACTCATGGCCAACGACGTAAAAGCATTCGATGATGCGTTCTGGAAGCATATCGGGCACGTGGTTCGCAACATGTTCCGTGCCGGGCTGCTGAGCGTTACCCGCGGCCGTCTGGCCGGCTCCCCGGTTTCCGGCGTGGCTGCGCCCTATTACAAAAAAATGGCCTGGGCTTCGGCTACCTTCGCTTTTATGGCCGATCTGGCCATGGGATCGCTGGGCGGGGCGCTCAAAATTCGTGAGAAACTCACCGGCCGTTTTGCCGATGTGCTTTCCTGGATGTATCTGGGCACTTCGGTACTGCGCCGGTTTGAAGCCGACGGCCGCCGGAAAGAAGATGAAGCTTTTCTGCACTACGCCATGCAGCTCAGTTTTCATAACATACAGCAGGCCTTCGACGGCATTTTCCGCCACATGGATGCGCCCGGCCTGGGCTGGTTCTTCAAAGGCCCGGCCGCGTTATGGTCGCGCCTGAACCTGATGAGCAGCGCCCCGGACGACCGGCTGGGCAAAAAGCTGGCCAAAGCTGTGCAGACCCCCGGCGAGCAGCGCGACCGCATCACCGAAGGTACTTTTATTCCCAAAGGTGAAACCGAAGCCATGGCGCAGCTCGAACACGCCTTCCTGCTTTCGATTGAAGCCGAAGGCGTGGCGCGCAAAATCAAAGATGCCATCAAGGCGAAAAAACTGCCGCGTCAGAAGCCCGCTACCCTGCTCAGCCCCGCCCTGGAGCAAGGCATCATCACACAGGAGGATTACGAACTGGTGGAACGCGCCGAAGCCGCCCGCGCTGAAGCCATCCGCGTGGATTCCTTCACCCTTGAAGAATACAAGCAAACCGCCGCCAATCCGTATCCGACGCTGGATGTACGCAAGCAGCGACAGGACGAACAGCCGGTGATGAACTGAAGTTGAGGTTGAGGCTTAGGTTGAGGTTGAGGTTGAGGTTGAGGCTTAGGTTGAGCGCCGTCGTGGATTTTTCTGCGGCGGCGTTTTTTTATGATATCAGGCTTTATGCAGCTCCACGAGCTCTTGCAGGGAAGCGTGGCGTTTTTTCTCAAACTGGATTTTATCGTAAATCAGCGGCGGGGCAGCGCGGACTTTACCATCGGTGATG
>JBMCPG010000258.1:0-3558 GCA_048626035.1 Cyclonatronaceae bacterium | reverse complement strand
ATCGGAAGCAATACGCGGTGCGCGCTGGCAATAAAGCTGCGGCTCTCCATCTCCTCGCGCTCCAGACGCTCCTTTTCTTGCTTATCCATCTTCACCTTGCTAAGCGTCCATTTCAGGGCAAAAGGAGCCATCAGCGAGGTGGCGACGGCCATAATAACGATGATGGAAAACATTTCCTGGCTCAGCACGCCCAGGCTCAGCCCGATAGTTGCAATAATGATTTCCATCGCGCCCCGGGCGTTCAGGCCGGCCCCGAACGAGAGCGCCGTCCAGTGGTCTTTGCCGCCAATAAGCCGCGCCCCGAGGTAAGTTCCCGTTACTTTTCCAAGCGTTGCAATAGCAATAATAAGCAGGCCGATTCCGATAAGCTGCGGGCTCAGCAGATCCAGCAGATTCACTTTTAGTCCCGCTACAGCAAAAAAGATGGGTGCAAAAATGGCCAGGGCAATAGTATGCAGGCTGCGGTGCACGTGCGCGGGAACTCGCGGAAGCTGCCCGACTAAAATACCCATCACAAAAGCGCCAAGCACCGCTTCTATATTCAGCGCATGGGTGATGGCTCCCCAGATAAACATAAAAATAATGATGGTGCTCAAAATGGCATTCGAACTCATCACCTCATCCTGCACAAAATTTATCGCATATTTTACGATGTACCGCCCCAGCGTGAAGCTGAACACCATAAACGCAAGCACGCTGCCGATAATAAAAGCTACGCTGCCCAGGGTGATGGAGGCTCCGCTGGCAAGGCCGGCCACAATCGAGAGCATAATCCAGCCGTTGGTATCGTCGCTCATGCCGGCGGCGATAATGGTCTGGCCAATATCGCGGCGCACCAGGTTCATATCCATGAGCACCTTGGCAATAACGGGAATAGCCGAAATAGACATGGCCGTGCCTACAAACAAAGCAAAAATAATACGTTGATCGGCATCGGCGAGCAGAAAATCCGGCAAATACAGCCCGAGGGCAAAGCCTGTTGCAAACGTTACAATAATGCCGCCATAAGAAACGCTGATGGCCGTTTTGGCATGGCGTTTAATAAGCTTGATGTCGGTTTCCATGCCCGTAATAAGCAGCAGAAACATCGCCCCGATAAGCGAGACCAGCTCCAGCAAATAGCCCGCCGATTCGGTTTGCGGAATAATGAGCTCGCCAAAGCCGGGAAACAAGCTGCTTAAAATAGACGGGCCAAGCACAATACCGGCCATAATCTCCCCTACAACGGAAGGTTGTTTAAGGCGCTGGGCCAATTCCCCGAGCAGCCGCGCCGAAAACAAGAGTATGCCAAGCTGAAATAAAAGCAGCACAATTTCATCGTGCGGCGCAGCGGAAAAAACATCCATAGTACAAAAAATTAGCGTAATGAGTATAATACTCACCTGTTTCCAGGTGATGCTTGCGGCTTAAATTTGGGGAAAGAACATTAACAAACAAAATGATGTTATGTGATGTTCACCAAAGTTAATACCAAACTTAACCCGCCGCGCGGGCCTGCAAGGTATTGCATCACATTTTTTTATATCCGCTAATTTACTCTGTCTCTGAACTTTCTGAACGACCTCCGCGAGCATCTGCCGATTCATGATCCGGTGCTCATTTTTGCCGTAGTGATGCTCATCATCCTGCTGGCTCCGCTGCTTATCGAGCGGCTCAAAATTCCGGGCCTTGTGGGCACCATTCTGGCCGGCGCGCTGGTTGGCCCCAATGGCCTCGGTCTGCTCGAAAATGATGCTACCATCGATCTGCTGGGCACCGTTGGCCTGCTGTACCTGATGTTTATGGCCGGGATCAGCATCGATTTAAACCAATTTGATAAAAACCGGAATAAGAGCATCATTTTCGGCCTGATTTCCTTTTTTGTACCGATGCTGGCCGCCATTCCCGTGGGTATATACCTGCTTGAGTTTTCCCTTGCCGCATCCGTACTGCTGGGTTCCATTGTGGGTTCGCACACCCTGCTGGCCTATCCCATTGTGAGCCGGCTCGGCATAGACAAAGAAGCGTCTATCACCATGGCCATGGGCGGCACGATTGTTACCGATACGCTTTCCCTGCTTATTCTGGCGGTTGTTTCCAACGCTATTGCCGGCACCGCCGATGCCTGGTTCTGGGTCTTTTTTGCTGGTTCAGTTATAGCTTATACGGCCGCCATGCTTCTGGGGCTGCCGCGGCTGGCGCGCTGGTTTTTCAGGAATATCGAGCACCAGCCCAATACCCACTATATTTTTATGGTGGCTATTTTATTTGTCGCCGCCTACGTGGCCGACCTTGCCGGGCTGGCCCCAATTATCGGCGCGTTTCTGGGCGGACTCACCCTCAACCGGCTGGTGCCGCAATCTTCGACACTCATGAGCCGCGTGCAATTTGTGGGCAATGTTTTCTTTGTGCCGTTTTTCCTCATTTCCGTAGGCATGCTCGTCAATTTTGGCGTTATGGCAGAAAGCCTGGAGGTATGGAAGCAAATCGTTGCGTTTTCACTGCTTGTTATAGTCGGCAAAACGCTGGCGGCAAAAATTACCCAGTGGGTTTATGGATTCAGCGCCAACGAAGGCTGGACGATGGCCGGGCTGTCTATTCCGCAGGCGGCGGCAACGCTGGCGGTAACGCTGGTGGCCTACGATCTGGAGCTATTGTCGCAAAACTCCGTTAATGCCGTCATTATTCTTATTTTAGTGAGCTGTATTCTGGGGCCGTTTATGGTCGAAAAGTTCGGCCGGAAACTCGCCCTTGCCCAAAAGCAAAAGCCCTACAGCCACGAAGAAGCTCCCGAACGCATTCTGGTCCCGCTGGCCAATCCCGAAACGGCAGAATCATTAACGAGTATCGCCATGATGATCCGGCAGAAGCAGTCGGGCCAGCCGCTATTTCCACTCAGCGTAACCCGCGCGGTAGATAATGCCGAAGCTAAAGTAGCCGAAAGTGAAGATTTGCTCAGCCATGCCGTGCTGCACGCCTCGGCCGGAGAGGTACCCACCAGCCCGGTTACGCGGGTAGACATGGACATTACAAAAGGCATTTTGCGGGCGGTGCAGGAGCTGCGCATCTCTCATATCGTGATTGGCTGGAACGGGCAAATAAATACCCGCGAACGTATTTTTGGCACCGTGCTGGACGAGCTACTGCAGAAGGCGCGGCAGCTGCTGATGGTGGCTAAAATAGAATTCCCGCTCAACACCACGCAGCGCCTTTTTCTGCTTGTCCCCCCGCTTATCGACCGGGAACCGGGCTTTAACGCCGCCCTGCGCAATACCAAAATTATGGCCAGCGAAATGGGGGCCTCACTTATCGTCGTTTGCTCTCAAAATAACAATGAAGCTGTTCGCGCGCAGGTTGCCAAAGCCGAGCCTAAGATGGAAGCCAGCTACATCATCCTGGAAGACTGGAAGTATTTGCTTTCTGATGAGCGCCTTTATTTTCGGGACGGCGAAGACATGGCCCTGCTCATGAGCATTCGTAAAGGCAGCCTCTCCTGGGATCGCAAACTCGAACGCCTGCCGCGCATACTGGTACAAAACTACCCCGGCATCAATTTTATCGCCTTGTATCCCTCAGAGC
>JBMCPG010000257.1:0-3566 GCA_048626035.1 Cyclonatronaceae bacterium | reverse complement strand
ATCTTTGAGCGCATCATCTACCAGCCCGATATGCAGCACTTCATATTCCGGCATGATGCGCGCTACCGCTTTAATCAACTCCATTTTTTTGCGCCGGTAATTCATCGGATTAAGCCGCGCCACGCTTAATAAAAGCTTCGGATTTCGCCGCAACGATTTCTCGCCGCCCGCAGCTAAAAGAGGGTGAATTCTATGCCTGATGCAGTATAGCTTGTTTTCTGCTTCGGGCATAAAGCGCAGCAAATCGCGTACGGAAAAGTTTGAATTCACGATAATAGCCGAAGCGATACTCAGAATAATGCGCGAAACGTACTTTTTGAACCTATGGCCGGCATTTCCGTAGCCAATCTCCGGGACGCTGGCCGAATCGTAGCCGCCGCTGACCACCACCAGCGGCGTTTGGGTGAGCCGGCACATGATGGCCGGGCCGAGCAGATGCGCCGAGGCAAACCAGCCATATACGATATCTGCCCGTGCAATCAACTCCATGAGTTTACTTCCGCCCGGCTGGAGCATCCCGCCCTGTTGATGCGTGTTCCAAAAAACCGTTTCGCCTATTTCTGAAAGAATAGCCACATCATCTTGTACAAAAGTACTTTCAAGATTGGCGATAAGTAAGATGCGCATCCGGCGAACGTTGGAGTTAAAATTGATAAACTGCGGCAGATGTCAAGATAGAAGAATTCAGCTTGGTTTTAAAACCGGAGAGCCATGGAGAAAGGGATCGATAGGATGTTAAAACTCAATACTCATCACTCAAAACTCACTCAACACTCAACGCTATAATTGAGTAGCGTTCTTTCTTCTACGGCCTGGGTAAGTGGCTATCGTATGCTGCGCATGGGCATCGCTTTTGGCGTCGGCATTCTTGTGGCGCGCTATTTAGGCCCCGATGCCTACGGCAAGCTGAGCTACTCGGTAGCGCTTATCATGATTTTTCTGGGGGTGGCCGGCCCGGGACTCAAAGATGTGGTTACCCGCCGGTTGAGCCGGCAGCCTGATCGGCAGGCAGATTTTCTCTGGGCTGCGTTTCGTCTTATGCTGAGCATGAACGCCATTTTGCTTGGCTTAGCCTTGCTTACGGTGCTCCTGTTGCGTCCCGAGGCACCGCTTATTTGGGCTATGACGGCCATCATCGGGCTGGGAAATGCCTTTCGTGCGTTCGAAGCTTTTGAGCTGCTGTTTCTTTATCGCCTGGAAATGGCGAAAACCGTACTGGTACAAGCCGCCTCCTTTAGCTTTATTTCCGTTTCAAAACTGCTTTTAATCTATTTTGAAGCCGGTTTGTTATGGTTTTCAGTAAGTGTTGGAGCCGAACTGTTTCTCACCGGCCTGGGTTTTTGGTGGCTTTTCCGCGTTAAACAAACCAAAGACACCGCCATTAGCACCCGTTACGTACATGCCGGGCGGCGGTTTTTGCTCGAAAAGTCGCTGCTGAAAACAGCTCTGCCGGCCATCGGCGGCCTGGCCTTTACCGTCCTGCTTTTTAAAGTCGATCAGGTGATGCTTGGCTGGCTGGCAAACGACGAGGCCGTCGGATTTTATGCCATCGCCGCGCAGTTTTCTGAATACTGGATGCACCTGGCCGCCGCGCTCGTGATCTCATCTTATCCCGGCCTGCTGACCGCTGCCAAATCCAGCTATACAAAATTTGAGCAGGATTTCACCAGGCTTATCGCCCTACTTTTTTACAGCGGATTTCTGATTGCCGTGCCGTTTTGGTTTTTGGGCGAGTGGATTATTACCTTGTTTTTGGGCGAGGCCTACAGCAGCGCCGGCCACATTCTGAATATCCATATCTGGTCGCTGTTTTTCCTCTTTATGATGGAAGCCCTCAAAAAATGGTACGTCATAGAAAACCGGCTGTCAACGTTTCTAAAACTCACCTTTTTAGCCGTCTTGCTCAATATTATACTCAATTTATGGCTTATACCCACATACGCCGGCATTGGCGCGGCCTGGGCAACCGTAGCCGCTTATTCTGCCGCCGGGTTCTGGCTGCTGTTTTTCTTTGATGATGCCCGCCCCGCCGGCTTGCTGCTGCTGCGCGGAATCGGGCTTCCTTTTGGCTGGCTGAAACAAAAAATGAGGCGCTGAAAGCATGCCGCACGTGCTTATGCTGGCGGCCTCGCGCTCGCTTCACACCTGCCGCTGGGCCTGCGACTTAGCTACCGCAGGCTATCACATTACCCTGCTGACGGCCGATGCTGATGAGCCTGCTTCTTTTTTAAAAGCGTATCACGAAGCAGGCGTGGCCCTCGAACGGCTGCCCTATCACTCAAAATCGGGATTTATCCGGGCGGCAGGCTTTGTATACCGCCGGGTGATGGCTTCTGAAGCCGAAGGCCGGCCCGTGCGCTTTATTCATGCCTTTTATACAACCGATTACGGACTCCTGTCCGTGCTCAGCGGCGCTGCGCCAGTACTGCTTTCGGTGATGGGCACCGATGTATTCAGCTACCCCGGGCGGAGCCGCTTGCATCGCTTTGGCACCGCCTGGATTTTGAAACGCGCCGCCTGCGTGGCCGCCACCAGCCGCATAATGGCCCGGCGCGTCGAAGCCCCTACGGCGGGAACCGTAAGGCCTTTTCATACGCCTTTTGGCGTGGATACAGACCTTTTCCGCCCTGTAGAAAAATCTCTGAAAACGCGTTCCGAACAAGCGCTACGCATTATAAGTGTCCGGCATCTGCATCATAAATATGGCCTTGATGTGCTTGTAGAAGCCGTGCGAAAATTAACTTCGGCGTATCCAAAACTATCTGTAAAACTTGATATTGGCGGCGACGGACCGGAGGAAAAAGCGCTGCACGCCCAAATTAAGCAAAGCGGACTTACAAAAAACCTGCGCCTGCTGGGTCAGATTCCAGCCGAAAAGCTACCCGGACTGCTTTCACAATATGATGTGTTCGTGGCCCCGAGCCGGGAAGAGAGCTTTGGCGTGGCGATTCTGGAAGCCTCTGCCTGCGGCCTGCCGGTTATTGGCACGGAGGCAGGCGGCATTCCGGAAGTCATCATACATGAAAAAACAGGCCTGATCGTACCCCCCGAAGATTCCGAAGCCCTTAAAAACGCGCTATACAGGCTGGCTGAACATCCTGAAGACCGGCAGGAAATGGGTGAAAAAGGCGTTCAGTTTGTTCGCAACACGTATAGCAGAAGCATCGCTCTGGCCCGGATGCGGCAGGTATATGCGCAGATGCTGGATTCGAAGAAGCGGCCCCCTGTTGCTAAAGTACGGTAGGCCCGATTAGGTGATTTCATCAAAAAGCCCCTGCCGAGACGCGCTCCGCAGGGGCTTTTTCATTTTAAACGAAACCTTTTTTTTCAGCAGCCTTAGTCGAAATTGGGCTGATAGCGGAACGGATGAATCGGCTCGCTGGCGGCACGACGGTTTTCGCGGCAGCCTTTTTCGTCGGGATCCGGATTCATGCACGGGTTTGGATCCACGCCCAAACCGGCGGTCGTAATACGGTCGGCGCTGATGCCGTTTTCCTGATAAAAATTAGCTACCGAGTTCGCACGGCGCACGCTCAGGCGCAGGTTGTACTGATCGCCGCCCACAT
>JBMCPG010000256.1:0-3579 GCA_048626035.1 Cyclonatronaceae bacterium | reverse complement strand
CACGGTTTTGACTTCATCCTTGCGCAAATAGGCCCATGAAACCGCCCGCTGCAGCAGCATGATGACGGCCGTAGCCAGCGTACTCACGAGAATGATCCAGCGGGAAAAGGCAAAATCACGAAAGAAAAAGGTAATGATTACCACCACCGAAAACGCCAGTATCACGGCCTTGAGGGTATCCACATAGGATTGCTTGTTGCGATGGTATAAATCATAATACACCGACAGCAGGATGAAGGCGGCCGAAAACAGCCCGTTGACCACCAGAAAGCGGTAATCAAAATTGAGGAAAACCTCAGGCAGGGGCTCCGGCACGCGTATGGCCATGGTAATGAGCAGGACGATGTTGCCCAGCGCCAGATCGCGGAAAAGCGGACGCGAGCGCCTCAGCAGGGCCAGCAGAAACTCCAGCCCGACTTTAAGCACCAGCGCGGCAGCCACCAGCAGCCGGAACACGGCCGTATAATTTTTGCTGTAATGCTTCTCAAAAAACTGATACATCGCCTTGTTGAAGATCACATGGTAGTCCAGGTGCTCTTTTTTGGTGCTCGCGCCCTTATGATGGGTAACCGAGGTGGCCGGCGTATAGCGGATTTCGTAGCCGGCCTGCGTGGTGCGATAGCAAATATCGATGTCTTCTCCGTACATAAAAAAGCGCTCGTCGAAGCCGCCGATTTCCTGCAAAACGTCACGCCGGTAAAACATGAAGCTGCCCGAGAGCACCGGCACCTCGGCGGCCTCATTTTCCGGCAGCCAGCCCATGTGATAGGAACCAAAAAATTTACTGCGCGGAAACAGCGTGCTCAGGCCCGTCATTTTCCAGAAGGCCGTGGCCGGCGTAGGCACGCTGCGGCGGGATTCGGGCGCAAAAGAGCCGTCGGGATTCAGCAGTTTGCAGCCCGCCGCGCCGGTATCCGGATGCTGCTGCATGAAGCGGTACATCACCGAAAGCGTATCGGTTTCCAGCACCGCATCGGGATTTACGAGCAGGCAATACCGGCCTTTTGCACGCTTTATCGCCTGATTATTAGCTTTCCCGAAGCCGTAATTTTCCGTGTTCGCGATAAAATGCACATCGGGGAAAAGCGGCATCAGATACTCCACCGAGCCATCCGAAGAGTGGTTGTCCACCACGAAAATTTCTACCGTGAGTCCGCCGTAATTTGCCGATTCTTTTACCGAATGAAGCAGGGTTTCCACCCGCTCCTTCACATTATAATTCACCACTATAATGCTGATATCGATGTCAGAAGCGGTTTTAACAGGCATATTGAAGCAGCAAAGGGGCCATCATGAATAACAAAAAAGGGCAGTTTAAAGAAGCACTTAATATAGAAAGCTATGGCCGATTAATAAATCGACTTTAGGGGTCTTGCCTCCTGGATTAATCCAAATTCTCAAATTCCAAGCTCCAAATAAGCTTCTCTTACCTTTTGTGCGGACAAAAGGTACCCAAAAACCGCCGGCTGGTAAAAATGGAGCTACATTTATGATTTTGTACCTTCATCACGACTTGTAGTGCTCGCTTTAGGGGACTAATTGAAGCATGGTATAAACCGCCCACAGCCCGATACAGGCATCAAATCTTCAAATTTTCAAATCTTCAAATCTTCAAACCCTCAAATCTTCAAATCTTCAAATCTTCAAATCTTCAAACCCTCAAATCTTCAAATTCATCGCTTGTTCGAGTAGTTCGGCGGGATGATAGCTGCCCCGTCCGGTGCCGTCTTTGATCTGATGATGGCACGAGAAGCCGTGGGCGCAGATCAGGGCGGTTTCGGGCAGGGCGCGTACGGCCGGGAACAGCCGCTGCTCGCCGATGTGCATGGAAACCTCATACGTATCCCGCTGATAACCGAAGCTTCCGGCCATGCCGCAGCAGCCGCTGTCGATTTCTTCGGGCGCATATCCGGCCGTGCGCAGACAGCTCAGCAGCTCCGCCGTTCCGGTGAGCGCCTTTACGTAGCAATGTCCGTGCACCAGCACCGGTTTCCGCTTCCCGTTGATGCGCCCGGCTACGACTTCGGGCGGCATCACCCGGCTGATAAACTCCTCAAACAGCAGGGCTTTTTCGGCGATGTCCTCCACCTGATGCCCCTCTGCCGGGGTGCATAATTCGGCGTATTCGTCGCGCAGGGTGAGCAACTCAGAGGGTTCGAGGCCCACTATCCACGCGCCGCGCCGGGCCGCTTCATGAAGCTTGGGAAGCAGCGCTTTCATCACGCGGATGGCTTCTTTGGGGAGTCCGCCGGAGAGCTGCGTACGACCGGTGGGCGCCACCAGCGGACGCATCATCCGGCAGCCCAGATTTCTGAGCACGTTCCAGGCGGCTTCGGCCTGCTCCGGCCGGTGCAAATCGGTAAAGGGATCGACCAACAGCAGGACTTCGGGGCCGGAAGCCGGCGAATTGCCACGGGCGCCATCATCCTTTTCGCTGTAGTAGTGTGATGCCATCCGGGCCGAAAAGGATTGTGGTGCAAATTCCGGCAGCGGACGGTCCGGGTGCAGATTCGCGAAATATTCGAGGATGAAATGCCCGGCGCTGCTTCCGGCGATGGCGTTGCTGAGGGCCGGCGTGAAGGCGCCGAGCTTCAGAAACGGGAAGGGATTCGTCCAGAAGCGGGTGGCCAGCGGCACGTGATGCTGATCGTGCCAGTCCTGCATGAATTCGGATTTCATGCGGGCCATATCCACATTGGCCGGACATTCGGATTTGCAGGCTTTGCAGCTCAGGCAGAGTTTGAGGGCTTCGCGCACTTCCTCGCTGCTGAAGGCTTCCGGGCCGCGCTCGCGGAACAGCTGCCGAAAGACGTTGGCACGCCCGCGGGTATTGTCTTTTTCGTCGAGCGTGGCCATGTAGCTCGGGCACATCGTCCCGCCGCTTTCGGCGCGCTTGCGGCACACGCCGGCGCCGTTGCACATTTTAAGAGCCTGACCAAAACCACCTTCTTTCCTCCAGGCGAAAACGGTATCAAAATCGTGCTTCGGGTCGGCCGGATGATAGCGTAAATCTTCTTCAATCGGCTTTGGAGCCACAATTTTGCCGGGATTCAGGCGGTAATGCGGATCCCAGATTTCCTTCACTTTTTGAAGTACATCCACCATCTCTCCGCCGATCACCTGTTCAATGTAGGGCGTGCGGGCGCGTCCGTCGCCGTGCTCGCCGGAAAGGGAGCCGCGATAAGCACGCACCAGGCCGGCCACTTCGGCCGCCATGGCCTTCATCTTGTCCACGCCCGCCTGCGTGCTCAGATTCACGGCCGGACGCAAATGCAGTTCTCCGACCGAGGCGTGGGCATAAAACACGCAGTTGGTATCGTAGCGGCGCATCATGGCCTGAAAATCGCGTACGTAGGCCGGCAAATCCGCCACGCGGACGGCCGTATCTTCGGCAAAGCTGGGCGTCTGATCATCACTTGATGAACCCATCAGCAGTCCCAGGCCGGCTTTTCGCAAGTCCCAGACCCGCTTGATTTTATCGGTTTCGGTCATGAGCGGAAACGCGTAGCCCAGCTTTTCGCGCTCCAGAGCGTGGGCCAGGGCCATAGACTGTTGCTTCAAATCAGCCACATTTTCCCC
>JBMCPG010000255.1:0-3604 GCA_048626035.1 Cyclonatronaceae bacterium | reverse complement strand
CGGTACAGGATAAAATCCCTATCGGCGACGAGCCCATCAACAACACGATTATTGGCCTGGATGCGGTAGCCAATTTTGATACGCCCTGGCTCACCCGGGAACTCAACGCCGTGCCGCTGCTGCAAACCCGGGCCGAATCCAGCGTGGATGTTTCCGGAGAATGGGCGCAGCTCCGGCCCGGCGTAGCCCAGACAACGGCCGTGAAACGCGCCATAGACGACAACGAGCTGTTCCCCGACGAGGAGCGCGGCCTGGCCTTTATCGATGATTTTGAAGGCTCCAAATCTACCATCAGCTTCCTTAATCCCGGGCGCTGGTCGCTGGCTTCTGCCCCGTTTGGGCTGCCCGGTTACGACAGCGACCTCGAAAATGCCGGCCAAAGCGTGGAAATGCGGGCCGAACGGGCCGACCGCCGCGCCCAGTTTTCCTATTATATGATTCCCAGCACGCTTTCGCGCGGCAGCACATTTTTTCCCGAATCGGCTGAAGTGCTCGTAGAAGACGTGTTCCCCAACCGGCAGGTAAGTACCCAGGAGCAGCGCACCCTGCAAACCCTCGATATTTTTTACAATCCGCAGCAGCGAGGGCCCTACAATTATAACGATAACCTGCGCGACCTGCTGGAGAACCGGCCGGAGGAAACCTGGGGCGGAATGACGGCCGTACTGCCCGGCGGCCTTGGCGACTTCACCCAGCAAAATGTTGAATTCCTTGAATTCTGGATGCAGCCCATCCTTCCCGACGGCCGCGCCCCGGAATCATTCGACCCCGACGACTACGACGGCCGTATTTATTTTGATATCGGCAGCGTGAACGAAGATGCCGTGCCCAACAATACCCTCAACACCGAAGACGGGCTGTACGAGCGGGACAACAACCTGCGCATCGACGGGCAGGGCCGCTCTTATGTGCTCAACTCGCCGGTAGAATTTACCGGTCAATTTTCGGTTCAGAATATTGATCGTGAAGATATAGGCCTCGACGGCGTGCCGGATTCGGGCAATGACGGCGTAAACGAGCAAACGCTGTTTGCCGATTTTCTGGACGCCATGGAAATTGCCTATGGCAACGATCCTGATGCTATTGATGCCATCCGCGCCGATCCCTCAAACGATGAATATCGCTATTATGATGATGAGCGCCTGCGCAATTTGCCGCTGCACGAGCGCTTCTACCGCATGTATGGCTATCTGGAAGGCAACTCCATTTCCAGCGGCTCCCAGCGCGCGGTAACCAACCGCCCCGATTCCGAAGGCCTGATTAATCCGGCGGTTGTAAATACCGAAAATTCCTTTTTTCAGTACGAATTTAATATGAACCCCGCCGATACCACGAGCCTTCAGGTAGGCAACGAATATATCGTGGATAAGCAGGATGCCCCCGGCCTGGTTGCCCCCTGGTATCAGGTCAGGATTCCCTTGCGCGATGTAGTGCGGCAAATTGGAAATATTGAAGACTTGCAGCGCGTAACCCACGTGCGCATGTGGATGTCGGGCTACAAAGAGCCCTTTACCATTCGCCTGGCTACCCTGGAATTTGTGGGCAATTTATGGCGCAAGGCCGAGAATATTGGCAACACAGAAAACCAAAACACGATTTTTGATATTTCGACCATCAACTTTGAGGAAAACGCCTCCCGGCAGCCGGTGCCCTACCGGATTCCGCCGGGCGCAATCCGCTCCACCATTCGCGGGCAGCAGGAAACCGTGGTCGATAACGAGCAGTCGCTGGTGCTGGATGTGCAAAATCTCGGGGCACAGGATTTACGCATGATCAGCCGCGTGTATCCCGGCAACCTGAGTTTGGTCAATTATTCCAACCTGCGCATGTTTGTGCACGGCGAAGGCTACGAAGACCGTGAAGACGTGGAGCTGGTACTGCGGCTGGGCAGCAATCTGGAGAACAACTATTACGAATATCGCCAGCCCGTAAGCCCTACCGACACCACCTTCCAGTTCAATTCCATCGATCCGGGAGCTACCAACCGCGAAGCCGGCCTGACTGAAGATGCCGAACAAATCTGGCTGCCCGAAGAAAACAGCATGAATATTATGCTCGGCAACTTTAATGAGCTCAAGCAATTGCGGGATCTCGACGGCATCGATCCCGATACCAAATACGAGCGTTCCGATATTTTGCGAAGTGCCGTGGAAGGCGCTACCCTGGCTATTGTGGGAAATCCATCGCTCGACCGCATCACCGAAATTGGCATTGGTGTGCGCAATCCCTATGATGATGGCCGCGCTCCGCCAGATTTGCGGCAGGTGCTTCGTGGCGATGCACAAACCGGCCGGCCGGAGCGCGATGCCAAAAACGGGCTGGGTACTCCCAATCTTGATGCGCAACTATGGGTAAATGAGCTCCGCGCCTCCGGCTTCGACAATCGCCGCGCATGGTCCGGAAACGTTTCTGCCCGCATCCAAATGGCAGATTTTGCTACCCTTAACGCAACGGTAGATCACAGTCAGGACGGGTTCGGCTCCATCAACTCCCGCATGATAGACCGCAACAAGAGCGACCGCACTTCTTATAACCTGAGTACCTCGGTGAATCTGCACCGTTTTATTCCGGAAACCTACGGCTGGCGCATTCCGGTGAGCCTGAGCACGCGCCGCTCGGTTTCCACGCCGCGCTTTTTGCCCCAGGAGGGTGATATCCGTTTTTCGGATTTTGAAAACGCCATCGAAAATCAGATAGAAGACCCCGACGAGCGCGACCGCATCATAAATGAACGGCTCGAGGAAATCCAGACGCGCGACGAATCCTATGGCATCAACCTGACCGGCCTCACGAAAAATAACTCCCGTGGGTTTATCACCCGGAATTTCGTGGATCCGTTTTCGTATTCCTATAATTATACAACCTCAGAAGCCAGCAGCCCGACCAACGTGTTCGACGACCGCTGGAGCTACAATACCGGCCTGAATTACGACCTGAATTTCCGTGATGTGCGTACGCTGCAGCCGCTCAGCTTTCTGCAAAATCTGCCGCTGCTGAATCTGGCCTCCGGGTTCCGGCTGGCCTACTTGCCGCGCAGCATCTCTACCTCACACACGCTCGACCGCCGCTATTCCGAACAACAACGGCGCTCTTTCGAGGATCAGGAACCCTTCGATTTGCAGCAGCAGCATCAGTTTACGTATGTGAACACCTTCAACCTGAATTACGACATCACCCCGCCGGTTTCGCTTCAGTTCAACACCCGCAGCGAATTTAATTTTGATAATCTGGCGCGCGAATTTAATGCCGACTCTACCTTTTATGATATTCGCCCGAGCTTCGACGTGCTCAACGATGCGCTTTTCGACAGCGATACGGAAGTCCGGCAGGAAGAATATCAGGAGAATTATTCGGCCAACTGGCGGCCGCGCTTTAATCGTATTTCTTCGCTGAACTGGCTTTCCTACCAAACCCGCTACAGCGGCGGTTTCCGATGGCGCAATGCCGCGCAGGGTTCCGGGCTGGGCGCAACGGTAAGTAATACATACGACTTAGACCAAACGCTGGGGTTCAAAGTTCAGGATTTACTGCGGAAAGTCCCGTTTTACGATGCGGCGCTTCAGGCTAATCAGCAGGAAAGCCGGAGCCGGGAGGCGGCCAAACG
>JBMCPG010000254.1:0-3605 GCA_048626035.1 Cyclonatronaceae bacterium | reverse complement strand
AATCGAACCCCAGCGAAGTATCGGTAGGGGTAAGCGTAGCTAAGTCTGTATTCATAGGGGGTACCAAAAAGAAGGATGAAGCAGCGCCGAAGCCGGAAAGAAGGGCTGAAACGGCTCGCTGCGTTATAAAGTGAAAACAAGGTTTGGAATCGCTTTTCCGCGCAAATATAAACGTTTTAAACTATCTTTCTAAGTCTGCTTACAAGCCTTAATAACTAATTTTACATATCGCACGGTACAGGCTTGATTTTTGTTTGTTTTTCAGCAAAAAACCCGACCTTAAGACCTGTTCCCCAAGCTATTACTCATTGCTTAATGATCTATTATGAAAAATATTTATATCCGCATGGATGATGCCAATCCGGCGCGTAAATTTACAAACGGGCTGGTAGCCCTGCTCACCGGCGCGTTGACCATTGTATGGCCGGAGATGCTCAACATCATTATTGCCGCCTATCTGATTTCTACCGGCATCACTTTTTTCTGGTTTCGCTCGGCCGTTTTTATCGGGGCCGTAAGCGTGGTTGCCGGCGGCTTCATCTTTGCCTTTCCCAACCTGATTCCTTACACCTTTGCCTTTTTTCTGCTGTTTTTTGCCTTTGGCGCCATTCTTTCGGGCGGTTTATCCATTCTCGGGATTGTCAGCTTTCTGTTTGCTCTTATTATAATTGGCACTCCGGAGTTTGTGCATTATATGATTGCCGCCTTCTTGACCTTCTACGGCATATTTTCGCTCATGAGCTGGTGGCAGCTCCGCACGCCCGGCCCCCCGCAATAACCCGCCCGGACGGCCCAAACGCCTGAAAACAGCCCGCATAATAATGCTTATATTAAAAGCCTGATTTCAAATTATGATGTGTTCAATCTGCCGTTGCGTTACCGCTGCACAGCTTGCGCGGTATTTCCGATAGCCAGCGTTTTGCAGGTGGCCCGCAGCGCGCATTCATCTTTTTCATTCCTGAATTTTTATATCACCTAACCTTAAACCGTTTTTATATGAGTACTTCCAACCCCGGCTATGGACTTTTAAAAGGCAAAAAAGGCCTCATTTTCGGTGCCCTCGACGAGCGCAGCATTGCCTGGCGTATTGCCCTGGCCTGCAAGCGGGAAGGGGCCGACTTCGTACTTTCCAACGCGCCGGTAGCCCTGCGCTTTGGCAGCCTCGATCAGCTTTCTGAAGAAACCGGTGCCCCGGTTATTCCATGCGATGTTTCCAAAGAAGAAGACGTAGAATCGCTGATGCAGCAAACCAAAGAAAAACTTGGCGGCATCGACTTTATTCTGCATGCGATTGGTATGTCGCCCAACGTGCGCAAATCCAAGCCCTACAACGATCTGGACTATAATCTATACCATAAAACCCTCGATATTTCGGCCATGTCGCTGCATAAAATACTGCATTATGCCGAGCACACCGGCGCCTTGCGCGATGGCGGCAGCGTTGTGGCGCTTTCCTACATTGGCGCGCAGCGTATTTTTTCCAAATATTCGGATATGAACGATGCCAAAGCCCTGCTCGAAAGCATCGCCCGGAACTACGGCTCCCGCCTGGGCCATCGCGGTATTCGCGTAAATACCGTATCGCAGGCCCCGACCATCACCTCCGCCGGAAGTGGTATTAAAGGCTTTGACGGCATGTACACCTTTGCCGAAAAGATGTCGCCCATGGGCAACCCTACTGCCGACGAATGCGCCGATTATTGCGTGAGCCTGTTTTCAGACCTCACGCGGAAAGTAACCATGCAGAACTTATTCCACGATGGCGGCTTTAACACCAACGGCATCAGCGAAGAGCTGATGGAAGATTTATTCCGCCTGCACGAATCCAGGCAGGATTCCGGCGACGAATCCTGAGCTAAGCCTGCCTTCAAAAATCGGGCGCGGTAAGGCCTGAAAACCCGCGTCCGATTTTTTCCTGCTCTACCCAAACATGCGTTCTCATCATGCTGCCCGAACCTACCGAAACGCCCATCATTATATTAGGCATCGATCCCGGCTCGCGGCGTACCGGTTATGCGGTGCTGGCGCAGCGCGGAAACCGGTTTGAAGCGCTCACACTCGGCGTTATCAAGGCCGAAAAGCTCGACGATCATGCCGAGCGGCTGCAGCTTATTTATGATGAAACCGATGCCTTAATTGAGCAATATAAGCCCGATTTTTGTGCCATAGAAACGCCAGTGTATGGAAAAGACCCGCTGGCCATGCTCAAACTTGGCCGTGCGCAGGCCGCCTGTATGCTGGCGATGGTGCGCCGGAAGCTGCCGGTAGCCGAATATTACCCTAAAGCGGTCAAAAAATCCATCACCGGAAACGGTAGTGCGTCTAAAGAACAAGTAGCCTACATGCTGCAGCGCCTGCTCGGGCTTTCGGCCGAAGAAATTGCGGCTTTATCTAACGATGCCACCGATGCGCTGGCCATTGCCTGGTGCCATGCCATGCGCCGCAACGATATTGCAGCATCCGGAGCCGACCGTGCTCCCTCTGCGCCCAAAAAAGGCCGCGGCCGCGGACACTCGGCCTGGGGCGATTTTGTAGCCTCGAACCCCGATCGCATTAAATAAATTTATATATATTATCGTTTTGCAAATATGTTGCAGATATGCAAAGAACGGAACTATTTTGCAAGAGTACGCCTTATCTTGTCCTAATATTAATATTTTTTAATTATAAAGTACTTTTACATTACACGCTTGCTGTAAAAGTCACCAAACATGTCCGCTATTATTGCTTTCACTTTATTATTGCTGCAGTTTCCGTCAGGCTTTGCGGGCATTAATACGCAAAGCAGACAGGGTATAACCGGAGCAGAGGAAGCCCCGCCATCTGCGGCTTCGTACTTTATCGACCCCGATCGCTTAATCAGTGAAAAATGGGGCATGGAAGACGGGTTGCCGGTAAACAGCATCATAGATATTGAGCAGGATCATCACGGATTTTTATGGTTAACCACCTATGATGGCCTTGTGCGCTTCGACGGGCACAGCTTCACGAATTATAACAGCCGAACCCACCCCGAAATCCCCGCTAACCGATTCCGGCATATTTATCATGACAAAGAAAACAATGACTTATGGTTTTCCATAGAATATGGCGGGGTATTGCGTTTCCGGCAGGGGAGCTTCACTTTTTTTGGTGAAGAGGCAGGCCTTGAAAATTCGGCCGCCCAGGCCATCAGGCCTTTTCGCTGGCAGGGCGAGCTGCTTTTTCCCACGCAGAACGCCATTTATGCATTCGATGAAAACGAACAGCGCTTTAATCCTCTTCCGCTTTCCGATCTTCCGTTTAATTTTTTACATAATGTCGTAGCCGGCACCGACGGCCGGCTGTATGTACATACGGATACGCATTTTTTTTCTTATGACGAAAGCTTTGAAGCAACAGAGTATATGCTCGGCGATGAGTTGTTCCAGGGCTCAAACCTGCATTTTTTTAATGATGAAATATTCTTTACTCATAATTCCGGTGTTTATCGGGGAACCTCCGGCGGCCAGCTTGAAGCTCTTGAGCTCGATAGCCGCCATCGCGTTTTCAACGGGATAAGCTCGCAGGCAGATAAGCTGTTTATTACCTCCTATGAAGGCCTTTCAGTGCTTGATTCCCGAAAG
>JBMCPG010000253.1:0-3627 GCA_048626035.1 Cyclonatronaceae bacterium | reverse complement strand
TGGCAACGCTCAGCCTTCTTTTTGGCTTATTGCCGTTTCTGCTTGATGGCCTGCTCGGAGAAGCCGCCCGGGCAATCGGCGGCCTGCCAGCCCTGGATATGCATCTGGCCTTATGGCACGGCGTAAACACGGCGCTTATCCTGAGCATTATTACGCTGCTGGGCGGTATCGGAGTGTATCTTATTTGGGATAAATTCCGGGATTCGGCCGGCTATCAGGGCTACGATAAGGTGATGGGTGAAGCGCCCAAAAAAGGCTATGAAAACTGGCTGGCCGGTACGCTGAAGCTGGCGGCCGTCCAAACCCGTTTTTTCCAGAGCGGCTATTTGCGCTATTATATGCTCACGCTTATCGGCTTTTTTATTCTTTTGGTAGGCACTACGTTTGCCCTCAAAGTAGAAACGCTGGCGGTCTTCTCCCCTGGCGACATTATGTTCTACGAATGGGTGCTGGCTTTCATTATCGTGATTGCGGCTTCTTCGGCGCTTGTAGCAAGTTCGGGCCTGGTTGCCATCGCCTCGCTCGGCGTGGTAGGTTATAGCATATCTATGTTTTATGTGCTCTTCAGCGCGCCCGATCTTGCTATTACGCAGGTGCTGGTAGAAACGCTTACCGTTATTCTTGCCGCCCTGGTACTCATCCATATTCCAAAATTTAAGGGCACTGCCAAAGCTACTTCGAAAATCCGGGACGGCATCCTCGCTGCCGGCGTCGGCCTTATCGTAAGTTTATTAATCATAGCTATGCTGGCAGTAGATATGAATCTCTTTATGACCGATTATTTTGCCGCAAACAGTTATGTTGTGGCTCATGGTAAGAATATTGTGAACGTAATCCTGGTAGATTTCAGGGCGCTGGATACCTTCGGGGAAATCACGGTGCTTGGGGTGGCCGGACTGGGCGTGTACAGCCTCATCAAAATTGGTAAAAAGGTGCTTCCAAAGAAGAAGCAGGAGGAAACTGCATGAACTCATTAATTTTCAAAACAGCTACCCGCTTTCTGTTCCCGTTGTTGCTGGTATTTTCCGTATTTCTGTTTTTTCGCGGGCATAATGAACCCGGCGGCGGCTTTATAGGAGGGCTTGTAGGCGCGGCGGCCTTTGTGCTTTTTGCTATTGCGTTTGGCACCGGCGTTACGCGTAAGCTGCTGCGCGTAGAGCCGCGTATTCTGGTCGGCTGGGGCCTGCTATTTGCTCTCGTCAGCGGCCTGCCCGCCATGCTTTCCGGCAGCGCGTTTCTTACTGGTTTGTGGAGCTTTCCGGTGGTCTTCGGAGCTAAGCTGCACCTGGGTACTCCGCTCATTTTCGATATCGGGGTATATTTGGTAGTTGTCGGGTTCACGCTGGCCGCCATTTTTGCTCTCGAAGAAGAAGAAATTATTAAACTGAATTAACCTAAGCCGTTTCTATCTGCTCATGGAGTTTTTATTAGCCATTGTAATTGGGATTTTAGTAGCTATTAGTGTATATCTGATGCTGCGTAAAAACCTGGTACGCATCCTTATCGGTGTTTTGATTCTCAGCAATGCCGTTAACCTGCTCATTTTTACAGCCGGCCGGCTGCAGCGCGGCGCCCCCCCGCTTATTGGCCCGGACGAGACGGTGCCTTCCGGGGTTTTTGCAAACCCCCTGCCACAAGCCCTTATTCTTACAGCTATTGTGATTGGGTTCGGCCTGTTTGCCTATGCTTTGGTTCTTACCTATCGCGCCTATACTGAAATTGGTACCGTAAATGTGGATGATATGCGCCTGGCAGAACCCGCCTATAAAGATGAAGAACTCCCTGAAACGGCCGTAACCCAGAAGGAGACCGACTCGTGAATCAACTGCTTATTTTTCCTCTGCTGATTCCCGTTTTCACGGCCGCCATCGCCCTCATCTTTCTTAAAAATCAGGCCATGCAGCGGGTCGTAAACCTCCTGGGCTCTACCGTTTTGCTGGTGGTTTCGGGGCTGCTGTTCTACCATGTACAGGCCGGGCAGATTCTGGTTTTGCAACCCGGCGACTGGCAGGCCCCTTTTGGTATTTCTCTGGTCGCCGATCTTTTTTCGGCCTTTATGGTGCTTATTACCGGCTTTAAAGCTTTTTCCATCAGCATTTATTCGTTTGGTGATATCGACACCAAACGCGAGGCCTTTGGCTTTCATCCGCTGTTTCAAATCCTGATTTTCGGCGTGAACGGCGCGTTTCTTACCGGAGACTTGTTTAACCTCTACGTTTGGTTTGAGGTTATGCTCATCACCTCTTTTGTGCTTCTGGCCTTTGGAAACGGCCGTATGCAGCTCGATGGTGCCGTAAAATACGTGGTTGTTAATCTTTTGTCTTCGCTTATTTTCCTGGCCGCCACCGGTATCATGTACGGCATCACCGGAACGCTTAATATGGCGGCTATGGCGCAGATTGTGGCCGAAAGTGAGCATACGGGGCTAATCGTAACAGCATCGACGCTTTTCATTATTGCGTTTGGCATTAAATCGGCGGTGTTTCCGCTGTTTTTCTGGCTGCCGGCTTCCTACCACACGCCGCCTATTGCCATCACTTCTATTTTTGCAGCACTGCTTACTAAAGTAGGCGTTTATTCACTTATCCGTCTCTTTACGCTGGTCTTCACCATCGATATTGCCTATACCCACACTATCTTACTCTGGATTGGCATCCCGACGATGGTTGTAGGCGTTTTAGGAGCTGCTTCACAATATGATGTACGTAAAATTCTGAGCTTTCATATCATAAGTCAGATTGGCTATATGATTATCGGCCTGGCGTTTTTTACCAAAATTGCCCTGGCTGGCGTTATCTATTATATCTTGCATAATATTCTGGCTAAAACAAACCTGTTTCTGGTGGCCGGAATTGCGCAAAAAAAAGTCGGCTCCTATCATCTTTCGCAGCTTGGCGGGCTCTATAAAAGCGCGCCACTCATTAGCAGTTTGTTTGCGATTTCGGCCATCTCTCTGGCCGGCCTGCCGCCGCTTACCGGCTTCTGGGCAAAATATACGGTGATTTACGCCGGCCTCGAAGTAGAAGCCTGGGTAACGATTGGCTTTGCCCTGGCCGTCGGTTTAATGACGCTCTTTTCCATGACGAAAATCTGGATGGGGGCCTACTGGAGCCCGTTGCCCGATGCCGCCCCGCTGGCCAGCAATCCCTCGTTTACGCCTGTTGGAGAGCGCGATCTGGTGTTCTTGCTGTTTCCCACCATTCTTATTGCCGGCGTTATTGTAGTGCTTGGCATCTATGGAGAGCCGTTTTTTGCACTTCTTTTTGAAGCTGCCGATCAGCTAATGGATCCTTCTATGTATATCAACGCTGTATTAAACCCTAACGCATAGCGCCATGACTCAGCTTTTTTCCAACGTGTTGCTGGCCTTTATATGGGCAGCCATTACGGGCACGGTAAACCTGCCCAACTTAGTAATCGGCTTTTTTCTCGGCTATATTGTGATGATGATCGCCGCGCCGGCCATAGATTCCTATTCCTACACGCGGCGCATGCGCAAAGGCATTTTTTTCATCTTTTACTTTCTGAAAGAGCTTGTGGTCTCCTCGGTTCGCGTAGCGATTGATGTTTTGCGCCCACGTTTTAATATGGAGTCGGGTATTGTGGCCATCCCGCTTACGGCGAAAA
>JBMCPG010000252.1:0-3640 GCA_048626035.1 Cyclonatronaceae bacterium | reverse complement strand
CCGGCGCGATTGCATTGATGCTTTGGCCACCCATCAGATTGTGCCTACTTCTATGATAGACGTTTCCAAAAGTCTGAATGCCAGCTTGTTAGAACTATGCGGCGCTTCAGGAAAAGGCGGGCGTATCTACGAGGCGGCTCTGCCTGTAAGCCCCGAAACCAGAGCGGCCGCCAACGAGTTGGAACAAGATATCGACTCGTTTGTTCTTTTTGGCGGCGAAGATGCCGAGCTATTATTCACCCTGCCGGAAGCTCAGGTTGAAGCATTTAGCAAGGTATTCCATGATTTTGTTGTAATTGGTAAAATCGGAACACCCGAAGACAAACTGCGCATGCAGACAGCCGAAGGTTCTGAAATGACACTTACCTGAACCAAAGACCGGCCGGGCAAACGCATTTTTGCAGAGGCCGTGCAGGAATGTAAATAAGCACAATTATGTTTATCTTATCTGCTGTAAAAAGTGCGCGTGCATTACAATGGGAATATACAAACGGCCTATTAATTTCAGCCTGTCAGGTGTAGCCCGAACGCTGGTTAACAAAGACCACAGTTGCAAACAGCACTATTTTTTATCGCCCCGGAAAAGACGCTACACATTATTTATACAGCTCTTATTTCGCCAACTATCGCATAAATTCAACAAGCAGCCGTTAGCCTGCCCATATTTACTATTGATAATCATATTTCTACTTTAAATGTCAGAAAAGAAAAAGCCTGATACTCCCCCCAAAAACGATCAAAAAGCGAAAGGCCCGCGCTTTCCAATCTGGATTTATGTTGCCATCCTGGTAGGGCTCATCATTATACAAATATTTGCTTTTTCACAAGATCCCACAAGCAGGGTGCAATACAGCGAATTTCTCGAACATGTAGAAAAGGGCTGGGTGGAAGAAATCACCATTGTGAATGGCGTAGAAATTGAAGGCGAATACAAGCAGTCGGCCGTAGATGAAGGCCATGTGGGCCGGCAGATGGAGGAAAGCGATCAGCGCTGGCTTTCGTCGGCGCCCGATACCGGTACGCGTTTTACCACTACTATGATTGAGGGCGATGAAATTCGCGCCCTGCTCGATGAAAATGACGTTACCTACGATGCCCGCATCGATGAAAACTGGTTCGGTAGCCTGCTGGTCTGGCTCATTCCCATCGGCCTGATTATTCTGTTCTGGATTTTTATTTTTAAGCGCATGAATCCCGGGCAGCAGGTCCTCAATATTGGCAAAAACAAAGCCGCCCTCTACGATAAACAAAGCGAAACCAAAGTAACCTTTGATGATGTGGCCGGCCTTGAGGAAGCTAAAGAAGAAGTTGAAGAAGTTGTGGATTTCCTCAAGGATCCCGGCAAGTTTTCTACTCTTGGCGGTGCATTGCCCAAAGGTGTATTGCTCGTAGGCCCGCCCGGAACCGGTAAGACGCTGCTGGCTAAAGCCACAGCGGGCGAAGCTGACGTGCCGTTTTTCAGCCTGAGCGGCTCCGATTTTGTGGAAATGTTTGTAGGCGTGGGTGCCGCCCGCGTACGGGATTTGTTTAAGCAGGCCAAGGAAAAAGCCCCCTGCATTATCTTTATTGATGAAATTGATGCTATCGGCCGCTCCCGTGGCAAAAATGCAATGGCCGGCTCTAACGATGAGCGCGAAAATACGCTGAACCAGCTGCTTTCGGAAATGGATGGCTTCAATTCTGATAAAGGTGTTATCATTATGGCGGCGACCAACCGTGCCGATGTGCTGGATTCGGCCCTGCTGCGGCCCGGGCGCTTCGACCGGCAAATTCTTATCGACCGGCCCGACTTGAAAGGCCGTGAAGCCGTGCTTAAAGTACACCTGAAAAAAATTAAAACAGCCGAGGATATTGATACCTATCTGCTGGCTTCTCAGACTCCGGGTTTTGCCGGAGCGGAGCTTTCCAATATGTGTAATGAAGCCGCACTGCTGGCCGCCCGCCGGAATAAAAAATCGGTCGAAATGGTGGACTTTCAGGATGCTATTGAGCGCGTGGTAGCCGGCCTGGAGAAGAAAAACAAAATTATAAGCCCGCGCGAACGCAAAATTGTGGCCTATCACGAATCGGGACATGCCATTGTGGGCTGGTATCTCAAATATACCGACCCCGTGCTGAAGGTTTCTATCGTGCCGCGTGGCCTTGCTGCCCTTGGCTATACGCTGCAAACGCCCACCGAAGATCGCTTTCTGATGACCCGCGAAGAACTCATGGATAGAATTTGTGCATTACTGGGCGGCCGCGTGGCCGAAGAAATCCAGTTTGGCCGTATTTCTACCGGAGCGCAAAACGACCTGGAGCGCATCACTAAAATGGCGACTTCTATGGTAACAGTATATGGCATGAGCGAGAAACTGGGCAACATCTCCTATTACGATTCGCAGGATCAGGGCTACGGATTTACCAAAAAATACTCTGAATCTACGGCCGAAATGATCGATAAAGAAGTGAATGCGATCGTGCGGGAATGCCACCGTATTACCAAAGACCTGCTTCTTAAGCATTATGAGAAGTTTACGGAAATGGCTGAAACCCTGCTCGAAAAAGAAATTTTAGGTTCTAAAGAGCTGGTTGAAATGCTCGGCGAACGCCCCAATGGCGATTATCCGGTAAGTGAGAAGGAGGCCAAGCAGGCCGTAATGAAAGAGGCCCGCCAGAGGCCGGTCGTTGATCATGCAGAGGAAGAAGATACGGAAGAAGTACAAAGCCGCAACGGACATGAATCGGCAGATAAAAATGATGCCGGGTCGTCTGCCGAAAATGGCAGCGTTTCTTCAAAAAATGGTAAAAAAGAGGATCATGAAAGCAAGGACGACTCAAATTCCGACGCTTCCGATACCCAGGAGAAAACGACTCCGAATAAAAAATAATCCGGCATCATAGCAGAGATTAAAGCAGCGGCGCCATCGAAAATCTGATGAAATGCCGCTGCTTTTTTTATATTAAATCTTCTTTGTTTCTTTTTAATCTTAAAAAAATAGCGCTATGTATGCTTCTTCATTTTTAAAGCCCGGCCTTTTCCTGTCAACTTTTTTGGTATTAACAACGGCCTTTCTTCTTTTAAGTGGCTGCGGGGGAGAGCAAAGAGAGCAAGGCCAGGCCGATTCCCGGACACCTGCCACGGTTTCCGATAAATTTATGGATAACCTGCGCCAGCAGTGTGGAAATGCGTATAACGGAGAGCTTACCGAAGAGCCGGAAGGAGATGAAATGCTGGAAGGGGATGAGCAGCTTGTTGCGCATTTTGTTGAATGCGACCCCGATGAAGATGAGGTAGCTATTGCTTTTCATATTGAAACAGAACCCGGGGAGTGGGACCGCTCGCGCACCTGGATTTTTGAGCGCACCCCGCGCGGGCTGGCCATCGTTCATGATCACCGCGAAGAAGACGGCACTCCGGCACAGAATACGCTATATGGCGGCGTGATGCGCGGGGAGGTAGATGCAAGCGAGAATCGTATAGAGTTTATTTCTGTCGATCGTACCGAAGAAAGCGGCATCGCACGCGGCTGGCGAGTGTTGATCGAACCCGGCGAGCGTTATGTATATGGAACTTTCCGCGGCCAGGATTGGTCCTGGAGAGTAGATTTTGATCTGAGTGAATCCACCGAAACACCTCCCCCGGCCTGGGGACAGGAAG
>JBMCPG010000251.1:0-3647 GCA_048626035.1 Cyclonatronaceae bacterium | reverse complement strand
CAATCCGGCGAACCGTCGTTTGCAGCATGCTGTGCTCGCCGATGAGCTTTAAAAACTGTTTCGGCATGGAAACCCGGCTTTTGGGCCAGAACCGCGTACCCGAACCGCCGGCCATAATAATTGCGTATCGCATAGATAGTCTTTTTCCTTTAAAAAAATGATGAGTTGTGAAAGCCGCCAGCAATAATTCAGCTATCGCAGAAATGGCCTTTCATTTTCGGGTTTAAAGGTAGCAAAATGTTGCCTATGCTGAAACTGAATCCGCGTTACGCAGCGAAAAACTGAATTCGGAGCCTTTTCCTTTTTCGCTTTGTACCCGCAAATGCGTGCCGTGCGCTTCCAGAATATGCTTCACGATGGCCAGGCCGAGGCCGGTTCCGCCTTTATCTCTGGAGCGGGACTTATCGACCCGGAAAAACCGCTCGGTGATACGCGGCAGGTGCTTTTGGCCAATGCCGATGCCATTATCAATAACCGAAATATCGGTTTGTTGCCGGTTGGGGTCGGGCATGATGTTCAGCCAGATATGAATCTCGCCCTCGTTGTATTTAATGCCGTTATCGATCAGGTTGATGAGCACCTGCCGGAGCTGATTGCGGTCGGCATATACGCGTAAATTATCATTTACGGGCGAAATATGAAGCTGTACCTGTTCTTTTTCCAGACGGTAGGAAAGCGCGTCGTGCATCTCATGCAGCACATCGGAGAGAAAAAGCGGCTGCACGTGCGATTTCAGCTCGCCGGTTTCCAGCTTGGAAATTTCCATCAAATCGTAGGTAAGCAGCGTGAGGCGCTTTACGTTTTTCATGGTTTTCCGCAAAAAATGCCGGTTCACTTCTCCATCCTCCAGCGCGCCCTCCAGCAGGGTTTCCACAAAGCCCTGAATAGCAAAAATCGGCGTTTTCAACTCGTGCGAAATGTCTCCGATAAATTCTTTGCGATAATTTTCGAGGCGGAACAGGCGCTGAAACTCCTCGCGGATGGTCTCGGCGGCCTCCGCCGAATCGGTAATGAGCACGTCGATTTCGTCCTTGCTCGAAGGTTTTATCAGCGGCAGCTCATCAAAATGCTTCTTATTAATGGCCTGCATCAGCTTATTCAGATAGCTGAGTCGCTGCAATACAAGGAGGTGCAGAATGATGTAAGCGCTCAGAAACCCTGTTACAGCTCCGATGCCCGCTATCGCCGTGCTTGCACTCGCCTCAAGGCCTGTAAGCCAGTGCGAAACCGGCCATAATACCATAAACAAAAGCCCGCCGGTTATTCCTCCGGCCTTAAGCCCAATACGTGAAACCTGCATCATTTAATTGAATACCCGATCCAGTCTGATTTACAGAAATTTTTGTCTGCCATAACCCAAAACGCGGCACACTTTTCTTTACTATTTAACACTTGACCACCAAAGCTCCCGCTCAGCCTCCGGACAGGCGCGTTTTCAATCTTCTTCACTAAATTTCCAGCCAGAATAATTCAGCATTCCTACTGCCGGAAGCGATACCCGACACCCTTGACCGTTTCGATATATTCTTCGCCGATTTTTTCCCGGATTTTGCGCACGTGCACATCAACGGTTCTGTCAATCACGTAAATATTATTGCCCCAGACTTCGTTGAGCAGGGTTTGCCGGTCGAGGACTTTACCTTTGCGGCTGGCCAGGTAATACAGCAGCTCGAATTCCTTTTTGGGCAACTGATACTCCTTTTCGCCATCACTGACGATATAGCGTTCGCGGTTAATCATCAGGTCGTGCACATGCAGCACGGCTTCGGGCCGCTCTATATTGCGATACCGCCGCAATACGGCCTTGATGCGGCTTTTTAGCTTTTGCACGCTAATGGGCTTGGAGAGATAGTCGTCGGCGCCCAGGTCCAGGCCTTCCACCTCAAACTTTTCATCAATTTTGGCCGTCAGGAAAATGATGGGCGTATGGCGCAGGTTTTCATCATCTTTAAAAATGCGGCAGACTTCAATGCCGCTCATTTCGGGCATCATAATATCGAGCAGCACTAAATCGGGATGATGCTCGCGGGCCAGGGCAATGCCTTGTTTGCCGTCTTCGGCCGTGATTACGTTATAGCCCTCTTTTTTGAGATTGTAGCCGATAAACTCCAGCAAATCTTCTTCATCATCAACAACTAACAGCGTTTCTTTTGGCACGGCAACACATTATGAAGTGATAAAAACAGAGGCCGGCTCGTACGCCTTGATGGCCGGCCAGTCGCGTTTTTGAGATATATAATAGTACGAAGCCCGCCGCAGAATACAAATTTTTTGCACATTAAGAAATTGTTACACCTCGCATGCGTGGCCCAATTATTTAGTATTCAATATAATTATTGAATACTAAATAATTTTTGTATCATGCTCGTGTACTATTTTGTAAACCAACAGAGCCATTGCATGAATACGCGGGAATTTAAAAACCAGATGTATGATGAGCTGGCCGCCGTGGCCAAAGCGATAGGAAACCCGCACCGCCTGGAAATGATTGAGCTGCTTGCCCAGGGTGCTAAAACAGTAGAAGAACTTGCGGAACAGGCGGATATGAGCATTGCCAGCGCGTCGCAGCATCTCCAGCGCCTGAAAAACGCGCGGCTGGTGGTCTCGCGAAAGCAGGCAACTTACCGGCGGTACGAACTGCGCAGCCCGCAGGTGTTTGCCATAGCGCACGCCATTCGCGGCTACGGATTCGCTGAAAACGGCCATATAAAGAACATCATGCAGCATTTCTATGATGATGAGGCCATGCCAGAACTCCTCGACAGCCAGACCCTGCTCCGGCGCATGAGCGAGAAAAACATCATCCTGCTTGATGTGCGCCCGCGCAGTGAATATGATGCCGGCCATATTCGGTCGGCGCGCTCTGTGCCTGAAAGCGAACTCGAACAGATGCTGCAGGAACTTCCCAACGACCGCGAAATCGTGGCTTATTGCCGGGGGCCGCTCTGCACCATGGCCGATGATGCGGTGCGTTTGTTGCGGCGGCGCGGCTACAAAGCGTACAAACTGGATGTTGGCTTTCCGGAATGGAAAATGCAACAACTGCCTGTAAGCGCCTGATACCACTTTAACTTATATTTTTTTATGTCTTCTTCTCCGGCTGTTCCGGGGCTTCGCCGCAACTGGAAACAATTTTCGCTGCTGGTGCTTATCAACGCTTTTGTGGGCGGTATGGTGGGCATGGAGCGCACCATTTTACCCGAAATTGCAGAAGCAGAGTTCGGGATAGCCGCCCGCTCGGCTATTTTTTCCTTTATCGTGGTTTTTGGCATCACCAAAGCCATTTCCAACTATTTTGCCGGACGCTTTGCCCAGCAGTTTGGCCGCAAAAAAATGCTGATTGTGGGCTGGCTGTTCGGCATTCCTGTACCGTTTATGCTGATGTATGCCCCGGACTGGAACTGGATTATTGCCGCCAATCTGTTTCTGGGCATCAATCAGGGACTGGCCTGGTCGGCTAATGTAATTATGAAAATTGATCTGGCGGGCGAAAAGGATCGCGGCCTGGCTATGGGCCTCAACGAATTTGCGGGCTATGTAGCCGTGGCCGTCATGGCGTTTCTGACGGGCTGGGTGGCCGGGGAGTTCGGGCTACGGCCGTATCCGTTTTACCTGGGCATCGGGCTTTCGGTGCTTGGCCTGCTTTT
>JBMCPG010000250.1:0-3659 GCA_048626035.1 Cyclonatronaceae bacterium | reverse complement strand
GCTCCGGTGCCGAAATTACGGAACAACCCGAGCAGGAGCCCGAAGTGAGCGAAGAGCGCCCTATGTCTTCCATGCTCAGCAGCGGAGATTATAACGAACTCCGCATCAGTCCGGGAGCGCGTAACATGGATGGAGAAGCAGAAATACCGGCTGTTTTTGTTGAAGACGAAGAGGATGAAAGCGGGAGGGAATCCGACAGCGGATTCCGCATTCAGCTTATGAGCACAACCGATATTGCGGTCGCCGATTCCATGAGCCTCGAATACTACGACTGGATTGAAACCCTGGATGCCGAAAGCATCTCATTCTCTCCGGTGCCGGACGCCTACATTACGTTTCGCCAGCCCTATTATCGCGTGCGTATCGGCGATTTCCGGCAGCGTAGCCAGGCCAACACCTACCTGCGCCTGCTGCGCGAGCGGTTTCAGGGGGCATGGGTCGTGCTCGATACCATCGACCCCGAAATGGTGCCCGAGCCATGAGCCGAACCGCCAAAACGGTGCTGGGCCTGATGTTCTTCGGCCTGGTCTCCGCCCTAAGTTTTGGCTGTCATTCCAGTGACGACCTCTCAGAAACAACCTACTGCACGCAATCCCAACTGATGACCTCACAGCAGCTTCATTTTCATCTGCACAGCCAGCAAAGCCGGCAGCAGGATGACCGCCCGATATACATGTCAGGAAACTTTAACGACTGGAACCCCGCCGACGAACGCTACCGCCTGACTCCCGACCCTGAAAATGCCCATCATTTTTCCATCACCTTCGAGGATATCTCCTCCCTGCCCGATACGCTGGAATATAAATTTACCCGCGGCGGCTGGGAAAACAGCGAACTCGACCGCTTTGGAAATGAAATTTTAAACCATACAATTTCCCGGCACAGCGGCTGCGTAGATGACAGCGTGCCGCACTGGAAGCGCGATGGCGTGGCTTTCAAACAGGCCTACAGGCCCATTGTGAACATCATAAACGAGCATTTCGAAATCCCGCAGCTCATCAAAACGCGGCGTATTGCTGCGCTGCTGCCGCACGATTATTACGAAAGCGATGCCCGCTATCCCGTACTTTATTTACAGGATGGCCAGAATTTATTTGATGATCATGCCCCTTTCGGAAGCTGGGAGCTCGATAAACGCCTGGCTTTTATGGCCGAACACGGGCTTGGGAAATTCATCGTAATTGCCATAGATCATGCCGAAGAAGAGCGCATCGCCGAATTTACGCCTACCCTACCTACTTCGCGGCTTGGCTCGGGCGATGGGAAAAAATACGCCCGCTTTCTGGCCGAAACGCTCAAACCCTATATCGATGCTCACTTCCGCACAAAACCGGAGCGAGAATATACGGGCATCGGCGGTAGCTCCATGGGCGGGCTAATAAGCATTTATGCAGCAAAGCAGCATCCTCAGGTGTACAGCCGTCTGCTGCTTTTTTCTCCTTCTTTTTGGGTAACCCCCGGCTTGCCCACGCGTTTTGTGGATGAAGCAAGCGATTTTTCGGGCAAAATATATACCTACGGCGGCGGAGATGAAACAGCAATGCTGGTCGGCCGCCTTACCGAATTTCACGAAAAGTTGATTCAGGCTGCTCAATCCCGGCCGCTTGAGTCCCGGATTTCTATAAATCCGGTGGGCAAACATACAGAATCGGAATGGAGCCGGGAGTTTCCAATGGCCGCAAGCTGGCTGTTCGGCACGGTTGTGGAATGATGGCATCCCGGCCCGAAACGGCTTTTACTCCAGCCGCATCCCGCCCTGATGCCCGCGCAGAAAGGCGGCCGCACTCATTTGTTTACGCCCTTCATATTTGACATCGCCCAGCTCTAAGCGCCCCGGATTGCAGTATAACACGGCTGTTTCGCCCAGGAGCTCAAGCGTTCCGGGCGGCTTAGCATGGCTTTCTTCGTCTAACACCCGCGAACGAAGCAGCTTTATCTTTTTGCCGTCTAAGTACGCAAATGCCGTGGGAAAAGGACTCAGCCCCCGAATATGATTATGCACGTTCCGGGCCGGCAGATCGAAGCTCAGCCGGCAGTGTTCATCAAATAATTTGGGTGCCTTCGTAGCTTTTGTGTCGTCTTGTGGCGCATAGCTTGCGCGGCCTTCAGCCATAGCATCGAGGGCATCAAGCAGCGCATCGGCTCCCTGATGCATCAGGCGCTGATACACCTCGCCGGTGGTTTCATCGGGGCCTATTTGGGTGCTGGTTTGTGTGATGATGCCGCCCGTATCTATCCCGGCATTGAGGCGAAAAACCGTGCAGCCGGTTTTGGATTTCCCCTGCATTACGGCATGATGAATAGGCGCGGCGCCCCTAAATTCCGGGAGCAGCGAAGCGTGCAAATTCACGGCTCCAAAACGCGGAATGCGCAATAAAGCCGGAGGCAAAATCTTAAAGGCTACGACCACAAATACATCTGCACCATAGTCGCTCAGAGTGCGGGCGAGCTCCGGCGCTTTCATGGAATCGGCCTCAATAACGGGCAGCCCGAGGTCTAAGGCAAGCGCTTTTACCGGAGTGGGCGTTTTCTTGCCGCCGCGCCCGCGTTTTTTGTCGGGGCCGGAAACAACGGCCTGCACCTGATGCCGGCTTGTATGCAGGCGACGCAGCGAGGGGAGCGCAAACTCTGGCGAACCCATGAAAATAAGCTTAAGAGAAGACACAGAAAGGCGTTAAATAAATGAACATGCAGGACACAAAGCGGCGCTTATGCAAGGCCGGCAAGCTGTTTTCAACCGTTAACGGGGCTTACTTTCGGTGCTACCGGATATCCGGCCTCTTCGGTACCCTCTTTCACTCTTTTGAGCACCGAGCGCAGCATACGCTTGCGAAATGAGCCCAGATAATCGATAAATAAAACGCCGTTTATATGATCCAGCTCGTGCTGAAACACGCGGCTCATCCAGCCGGAAAACCGGCGTTCCTGCGGTTTAAACTCACGATCCAAAAACCGAACCGTGATGCTATCGGGGCGTTTTACGGCTTCGCGCACGCCCGGAATGCTCAGGCAGCCTTCATCCATGCTTATTTTTTCGCCATCATCGGAGATAAGCTCAGGATTAATAAACGTTATGGGCCCTACGTCTTCGGTTTCCTCTTCTTTGGTGAAGGGATCCGAATCGGTAACAAAAAGCCGTATAGAGCGCCCGATTTGCGGCGCCGCCAGCCCTACGCCCTGCCCGTTATACATCGTTTCAAACATATCATCGATAAGCTGCTGCAGTTCGGGGGTATTTTCGGTGATGGGAGCAGCTTTTTCCCGGAGCACGGGATCATCGTAAGTAACGATAGGTAGAATACTCATGTTAAAAATGGAGATAAATAAATTGTGCTGCGGGCGCACCCGCGTGAAAAAAACCGGCTCGCAGCTGCCGGTAAAAAATGATAAAGATACGGAAAATAAGGAGAGAAATCAGGAGTCGGCGACTGGCTGCATCGTGGCACGCTCGCCCTGATCAAGATATTCCTGAAGAATGATGCAGGCGGCCATAGCATCTATGCGTTCTTTTTGCTGCCGCTTCTTTTTTTTCATTCCCGAAGCCCGCAACTGCTCGCGGGCCATCACAGAAGTAAAGCGCTCATCTATATAATACAGAGGCACGCCGGGCAGTGCTTTTTCCAGGTTTTTAGCAAAGGTAACAACGCGGTCGGTAGAAG
>JBMCPG010000249.1:0-3663 GCA_048626035.1 Cyclonatronaceae bacterium | reverse complement strand
TAAAAGACAAATTAAAGGGGTGAGGTGTAAAGCGAAAAAGGCAGGCAACTTGGGTGAACGCGGCTTCTCAGGCCGTCACTTTTACACGGGAAGCGAAAGCACGTGCTTTTTGGTCAACGGCCCGGAGTGAAGCTACCGAAAGGGCTTCTTCGCCATCAACGTTTTGCAGGCTTTGTGCTACGATGCGGGCAATATCGGTATAGGCAATGTCTTTGTTTAGAAATCGCTGCACCGCAATTTCGTTCGCTGCATTGAGCACGGCGGGGGCATGCCCACCGGCCGCGAGGGCTTCGAGCGCAAGTTTAAGGCAGGGAAACCTCTCATAGTCAACTGGTTAGAAGGTGAGTTCCCGGAGGTCGGAAAAGTCCATACGCGGCGTTTCCAGCGAAATTCGTGCCGGCCAGGTGAGCGCATATTGAATCGGCACTTTCATATCGGGATAGCCGAGCTGCGCTTTTGTAGAGCCATCAGCGAAGGTAACCATAGAATGAATGATGCTCTGCGGGTGGATAACCGGCTCAATCTGTTCGAGGCCAACTTCATAGAGCCAGAACGCTTCCATAATTTCGAGGCCTTTGTTCATCATCGTAGCCGAATCGATGGTGATTTTTGCGCCCATGTCCCAGTTCGGATGCTTGAGGGCGTCTTCTACCTGTATGTGCGGCATTTCATTCAGGGGCATATTGCGAAACGGGCCGCCGCTGGCCGTAATAAGCAGTTTCTCGATGGAGTTTTGCTCCTCGCCGATCAGACATTGCAAAATGGCGCTGTGCTCAGAATCGACGGGAATTAAATTTTTGATACCACCGGCGGTATATTTTTTCAGCAGTTCCCCGCCCACCACCAGCGATTCTTTGTTGGCCAGGGCTACTTTTTTGCCCGCGTTGAGCGCTATTACGGTCGGCTCGAATCCGGCAAAGCCTACCAGCGCGTTTAGCAGCACGTCGTAGCGGTCGGTATTGCAGAGTTCAAGCAGCGCGTCCCCGCCGCACAAGAGTTCTGTTTGCCGGCCTTCGATAGCTTTTGTTTCTTCCACGCATTGCTTCAACTCCGGGCGCTTGGTCTCGTTGGCAATTAGTGCTACTTCAGGCTGAAACTCCGTAATTTGCTCGGCCAGAAGCCCGCAGTTTTGGTTGGCCGTAAGCCCGAATATTTCAAAACGCTCAGGGTTTGCGCGTATAATATCCAGCGCCTGGGTACCGATGGAGCCGGTAGAGCCTAATATGAGTAGCTTAACAGGGTTCAATAGCGTAGTGGAAAAATTCAAAAAGATAAGGAAAGCAAACCCTCGGTCTCGGGGTGTACAGCAAGGCTGTTTGAGCCCCTTAAAATAAACAGATTATTACCTTGATACCAATTTATCGGCATGCTGATCGATGGCCTGATTAGCCACGTAGGCCCGGCGAATGCGGTTGGTGGAAGTAAATTCAAAGTTGAGGCGGCCCAGCACTACGCCCCCGTGCCCGACTTGCGAGATGATGGTAGGTTCGTCGCCGGTTTTTTCCACGATTTCGGGTTCCTCCAGCAGTGTATGCGTGTGGCCTCCGATAATGAGATCAATCCCGTTTACTTCGTTTGCGATGAGCTGGTCGCTCACCCGGTCGGCTTCGTTATAACGATAGCCCACATGGCTGAGGCAAATCACCATATCGCAGCGGTATTCGCGCCGCAGCCGATAGGCCATTTCCGAGGCCGTAGCCACGGCATCGCGGTAACGAATGCCCTCATGCAAATCCGGCAGCACGAGGCCTTCAAAAGCGATACCCAGCCCGAAAATACCAATCCGCACGCCATTAATATGCTTGATGAGCTGCGGCCGGATGAAGCCGCCCATCTGCCGCGCACCACTGAAATCATAATTTGAGTTCACAAAAGGAAAATTTGCCTTGGGCGCAACTTCTACGAAGCCTTCTACTTTATTATCGAATTCATGATTGCCGATGGTCGAGGCATCGTAGCCCATCATCGACATCAACTCAAAGTCGAGGGCGCCATCATAAAAATTAAAATACGGCGTGCCCTGAAATACATCTCCGGCATCGAGCAGCAGATTATGCGGGCTCTCCTGCCGCACTTTTTTGATCAGCGCCGCCCGCCGTGCCACTCCGCCCATGTTCGCGTAGCGCCCCGAGCCTTCCGGAAACGGCTCCATGCGCGCGTGCGTGTCGTTTGTGTGCATAATGGTGATGCGCTTTTCGCCCGCACTCAGGTTCCGCCCGTAAGACGAAAGCGGGGCCAGGCTCATCAGCCCCAGTCCGATTCCGGCAGTGCCTACTTGTTTAATGAAGCGGCGGCGGGAGGCCGGGGTTAAAACGGTCGATTTGGATGATTTCATGAAAAAGTAAGCAAAAAGAGTTGATAATGAACCGCCGGTGGGCCTATTCGCGGATACGGCCGTCGGTTTCAGGGGAGATTTCCTGTCGGGTATTCAGCGATTCGATGAAGGCATCGCGCAGTAGCGTGGTGGTATCGCGGCGCTCGAGCGGCTCCCAAAGCGTAGGAATGGGCCCGCCGCCGTCGGCCATCCAGTTGTTGGTGGCCAGCCAGTAGGTCTGCCCGGCGCGAACCGGATCGCCGCCTACCAGAATATCGGTCGCGCGGTCGCCATCTATGCGCATGCGCAGCCCGCTCACGGGTTCGCCGCCTTCAACGGCGAGTTCGTTGGCAATATCGCGGATTTGTTCCCCGCTGAATTTAAGCAGCGTGATGTAGTTTTCGAAAGGCATAAGCTCATACATCATGCCAACGGTTACATCGCCTTCGGGAATGGGCGTGCGCAGGCCGCCGCGATTCAGCAGAGCAATATCGACTTCCCGGCCCAGCGCGCGCGAGGCGCGCTCCCGGGTAATATCAGCAGTGAGGTTGCCCAGCGGACTTTCCGGCTGCCCGCGTTCTATGACGGCCGTGCTGATGCTGATGCGACGGTTCATCTCGCGGTTGAGGGCCTCGGCATACTCGCTCAGGAAGGCCTCCACTTCGGCATCTTCGGTAATGGCGGCGTCCATTTCGGTATATTCCGAACTGAAGTCGCTGCGCTGATGGGCGAAATCTTTTTCACTTGTGCTGCCCGAAAAGCTGCCGCAGCCGCCGCTAAACAGCAATCCACTGAGCAGAAACGCGCTTAAAAACGTTTTACTAAATCGCTTGACGGCCGGGAACGCCGGGCTGGTAATCATCATAAAAAATAAGGGGGAATGGTTAGTTTTCCTGCTGCATCATGAGTTCAAAAAGAGAAATGCGATCGAATCCTTCGGGAATATCCAGCTCGTTGTTTTCGAAGCGCCGCGCCTCAAATTCAGTCATTTCCAGACGGCTGTGCAGCTCGCCGGCTTTGTACATCTCTGCATACAGCGGCGTGAGGTCCATCGGCCAGTCAATACCGTCGATGCTGATGTCCATATCCATGTTTTTGCTCAGTTCGGTGAGCGGATTCATGAGGGTTTCCCAGTCGATATACAGCTCGTCGGAGGCCCAGATGTGGATTTCATCGTCGGGGTTTTCTGCGCTGCTGAGCACGTACTGCCGGGCCGTCATGTTATGAAATTCGCGCGTTTCGGAGCGCTGCTCCAGGCTGGTCTGCGGCATTTCTTCGGGTTGATCTTCCGCCGTGTTGCCCATCATCTGATCCAGAAATCCGCTGAGCTCGCGCATGTTCAGTACAAC
>JBMCPG010000248.1:0-3669 GCA_048626035.1 Cyclonatronaceae bacterium | reverse complement strand
GCACGTCGGTATCACAGTATCTCGGCTCGCTTACGGCACAGTAGCCGCAAGCTGGCTGTCAACCTGAACCCATAAACGAGGAGAAGGTCCGCTTATTGAGCGGGCCTTCTTTTCTTAGCCTGAATGCCGCCCCCATTTTTTGGACTTATCCACAAGTTATCAACATTCGCCCCATACGCAACGCAAGCGGCAGTTGAACTTTTACATTGTGGATAACTTGTGGATAACTTTTGTTGGTTGGTATTGGACAGGAAGATAGATTTACGATGTAGCTTTACAGATAAACTCTTATTACTAAACATTTCGTGATGTCAAATCCATTTTTTTACAGACGCCATGTCCGCAACGAGCTGATCTGGAATATGATTCGCGGCCAGCTTCATCCCGGTCATGCGCAGCGGGCGCAGTTGCTCCGGAGGCTGGGCCCTTCTTCTGTTGAAAACGCTCATCAATACCTGAAGGTCCGCGCGCAGCTCTGCGACGCTTGCGGCAGCTTGCCGGTTTACGGCCCTGCTGAAACGCAGGCCGATTCCGCCGGCGGCCCCCTGCTGCCACAGCCCCGCCTGCTCCGGCCCTTCAACCGTATAAGCAGCGTTTATGAACGCCTGCTCCGGCATGAGCTGCGTTTGGTGCACCGGCAGTTCATGCAGTTGCTTGCTCCCGACGAAGGCGCGCCTAACCGCTTTACGGTACTGGCCTTTTATGATGAGCTGCTTGCATATACAAAAGAGTGTCAGCAGGAATTGCTGGATCGCCTCGGGCCGGATTATGATGAGCAGGAGCCGGAAGGCTGGTTTTCAGAAATGGAGCGGACGTCGGCCGACAAGCTGGCTGCTTTTGTGTTTTATAATATGCGGAATTTGCTGCTAAGCCTGCTCAAACAGGCCAATACGCACTGGCCCGGCGACTTTACGGATGAGCCGTCTTATGATACCGAAACGCTGTTTTATGAAGTCCTCGACGCCGCGCTTCCGGCTTATGAGGTGTTTCAGGCCCCGCCGCCATCTCCCTGCACGCGCCCACACTGCGATCACAGCCTGGTGCATTTTGAAGATGCGATGATTGAGCTTGGGCTACGGGCTAAGGATCAAAGGGGAAAAGTGAGGCATGATAAGCTTTTGGACAAGCTCCGTCAGGCCGAACTGCACTATGTTGATGAGGGGAAAGGTAAACGATTTTTAAGACGATGCGATCTTAAAACACTCAAAGAACAACAACTACAAAAACCAGCATAAAACTATGAATACATCTCAGACATCTAATATTCAGAAAGAAAACATCATCACAAAACCTGTCATGAACGCCGTTGCGTTCAACCAGCCGCCGGAGTATATAGATGTGCTGCGCGAGCCGGACGGCCCGGACAGGCTGTGGACGGTACGGCAGGCAAAAGACGCTGCCGGAAAAGTTCATCCGCAGATTAAGACCCGCTTCCAAAAGCCCCGGGAGGACACCCCGCCGGAGCAGATCTACCGCGTGCCGCTTCGCAGCTCCCACAGAAATACGCAGGCGTACTACATGCATGGCATAGCCGCCTATTTCCAGCAAAAAGAGGGAATTTTAACCGGCTATGATTTCATCAACGCGCTTTTTATATGGGTCAGGCCGAAAGACCAGCAGGGCTATGAGGATCGTACGCTCTACCACCGGTTCCGGCTGCGGATAGAATGTAAGACTGAAATGTCGCCCCGGCTCTGGATTCATCATGACGGGAAAAAACAAATCGCCAGGGCCCCGGCAACCGAGTACAACGACAAGCAGCTCCGATACATCCGAGAGGTAGCTTACGAAGGGCAGATTTACAACTTAAACAAGCTGCCCGAAAGGCACAGCATGCATAGCAATATGATGTATCCGGTGCTGCATCCGTCGATAACCGGTGAAAAGCACGAGCCGAAAGGCAGCACAAAAGGGCGCTTCAAACGCCAACGGACCTACATAGAAGGCTTCATAAAAAAATATCTGAAAGCTTCCGACTTCTATAATAATGTGCCCGGTGCACCCCAAAAACCGCGCCTGAAAGCCCGCGAAAAGACGAGCATGTATATCATATCAAATGATGAAAAAGCCCTGCGCTTCGGACGGGAGCATGTAGAAAAGACCTATAATTACACGCACAAGCCGCTGAAAGACTTCGGAGCGTTCAGGGCGCCGCAGCGTCCGCATGTTCGCATCATGCATATCGGAGCACAGCCTTATGCCTCGCTTGAGCGCCAGAAACTCAGGTCGCAGTGGCTTCCCAGACTGAGGAATGAAGGCGGGATTTTAGGAAACATGGATGAAGAAAGCATCACCTTTACCTCTTTACGAACGGCCCGGCAGGAAATAGCCGAGCAGCTTAAACAGCTCAGCATTGCGGGGCGGCTGCCGGACTATCTGGTGTATATTTCACCCTTCACCAAACATGATCCGGAGCCGGAAAAAAAGCAGTTATATTACAGTGTGCAGGAGCTGATGAGCACTTATGGAGTGCCGGGCATGTGCATTACCCGGCAGGGGCTGGATAATGACAGTTTTCATTATTTTGTGCCCAATCTGAATATGAAGACCCTGTTTCGCCTCGGCGGCATTCCCTGGATCGCCGACAAGGCCAGGAGCGATAGCCTGGTCATAGGACTGAGCGCATTTTATCACAAAGAACGTAACGAGCGTTTTGTGGCCTCGGCCTGCGTGTTTAACGAAGCGGAAATGCAGTTTGAAACAGAGGCTATGCGCGAGCGCAGTCTGCCGCATCTTGCCGACATGATCCGCAGTATCATAGAGCGCTGGTATCGTACGCAGCACGGTTACAAGCGTATTGTGATTCATTATTACAGAGAACTGAGCAGGAAGCAGGACCGGGAAATCACCAAAGTGCTGGAAGCATTAGCCTCTGATGTAAAGGTTTATATTCTGAATATAAGCCGGCCGGGCCATATGGGAAAGCTGCTGTTTGGCGGTTCGTCAAACAACGAGCTGCCGCAAAACGGGACGTGCTACGAGTTCTCTGAAGGCGAGTACGCGGTTTGTCTCAATCGGAATGAGCCGGGGGCTATAAAAACGAAGATTACGGGAGAGCCCTGGCCGCTGCGGGTCAGGATGTGGTCGCCGGGTACCGACCGTATCTCTGACACGCATAAAAAATCTCTGCTTGATCAGCTCATGCGCTACGCCCGGATGAACTGGTTTTCGACTTTGCCGGGCGTATATCCCATCACCTTGCGCATTCCGCACCGCCTGGCCCGCAACAAGGCCCACGGAACCGACGCATCCCCGGCCACCGCCTTTCCAGGGCTTCCATCGGGATAGATTCCCACATTTTTGGCTCTTGAGGGTTCCCCGTATTAAATCTGCGATTAGCGTCCGTGAAGCAGGAATTGTGCCTGGTAAGCTATCCTCAACGAAGCGCTTCAGGCTTCGTTGAAACCTGCGCTGATCTGAATTCGGGGCGGCCCTCGGAACCGTCGGAAGCTTTAACCCCATCGCGGCTCGGGCCGATTTATTCTGTGCTTTTTCACCCCGGGTTCCAGGCCTTGCTGCGCGGCGGCCTCTACCCGGGGCTACAAAACTGTCGCCCCTCCGGGGCTCAGATCAAGGAATATGAAGACCTTACCGCCGGACATTTCGACTGTAGCGGGCGTAGCGTAGCGAAGCCTGCGGAATGGAGAAATCTCAAGTGAATTGCGAATT
>JBMCPG010000247.1:0-3673 GCA_048626035.1 Cyclonatronaceae bacterium | reverse complement strand
CCCTGCTGATTCACTTCCCGCACGGCGGCTTTTACCGAGCCGTAGGTCGAGCCCCAGCCCAGCACCAGCAGCTGGCCTGAACCGGCGCCTTCATCCATGGTTTGGGCGGGAATAAAATCGGCTACGCGGTCGCGCTTTTCTTCGCGCAGAAGCGTCATTTTATGATGGTTGTCGGGATCGTAGGAAATGTTGCCGGTATTTTCCTCTTTTTCGAGTCCGCCGATGCGATGCTCGAGGCCTTTGGTGCCGGGAATGGCCCAGGGCCGCACCTGCCGCTCATCGCGCAGATAGGGCATAAAGGGCGCGTCGCCGGCTTCGCGCGGTGGGGCAAAGCTGGTTTGTATGGCCGGGAGTTCGGCTTCTTTGGGAAATTTCCACGGCTCGGCGCCATTGGCAATGTAGCCATCGGATAAGAACATGACGGGAATCATGTGTTCAAGGCTGATGCGACTGGCCTCAAACAGCATTTCGAAGCTGTCGGCCGGCGAGGCGGCAGCCACCACCACCAGCGGACATTCGCCGGCCCGGCCGTACATGGCCTGAAGTAAATCTGATTGCTCGGTTTTGGTAGGCATACCGGTTGATGGCCCGGCCCGCTGCACATTAATAATAACCAGCGGCAATTCCAGCATCATGGCCAGCGAAATGGATTCCGTTTTGAGGGCAATGCCCGGCCCGGAGCTGCTGGTAACGGCCAGGCTTCCGCCAAACGACGCGCCGATAGCCGAAGTTACGGCCGCGATTTCATCTTCGGCCTGGAAGGTTTTCACATCAAAATGTTTGAGGCGGGAAAGCCCGTGCAGAATATCGGAAGCCGGCGTGATGGGGTAGGAGCCCAGAAACAGGGGCAGGCCCGATTTTTTGGCCGCTGCCGCCAGCGCCAGCACACAGGCCTCATTGCCGGTGATATTGCGGTAAGTGCCCGGCTCAATCTGCGCGGCTTGTACCGAATAGCGCTCCGAAAACAGCTCGGTGGCCCCGCCATAGGCATAACCGGCCTTCAGCGCGGTGATGTTCGCCTCGGCGATGGCTTCTTTCTTTGCAAATTTCCGGCGGATAAAAGTTTCGGTCGGCTTTATGTCCCGGCTGAACAGCCAGTAAATAACGCCCAGCACAAACATGTTTTTACAGCGGTCTATCTCTTTGGGCTGCAAACCACTATCGGCCAGAGATGCGCGGGTAAGCTTGGTGATATCGAGCTGAATAAGCCCAAAGCCGGAGGTTTGCACATCTTTGAGCGGCGTATCTTCGGGACCATATTTAGCCAGGCTCATATCGCGCTTTCCGAAGCCATCCACGTTGGCAATAATAATGCCCCCGGCCTGCAAATATTTGAGGTTGGCCTTCAGCGCGGCGGCGTTCATAACCACGAGCACATCACATAAATCGCCGGGCGTATGAATCGCTTTGCTGCCAAAATGAATCTGAAAACCCGACACGCCGGCTACGGTTCCGGCCGGGGCACGAATTTCGGCAGGAAAATCGGGCAGGGTGCTTAAGTCGTTGCCGGCCAGTGCCGAAGTGTTGGTAAACTGCGAGCCGGTAAGCTGCATTCCGTCGCCGGAATCGCCGGCAAACCGGATGGTTACATCATCTTTTTCCTGAATACGTGCGGGCATAATAAATATCAGCTTATGAAACGTGAACTAAATAAAAATAAAAAATAGAAGCTATCGTGCTGGGGCATAGCCGTATATAAACGTTAATTGTGTAAACTACATTTCAAAGATAAAGATAATTTGAAGCTTCCCCGGTGCTAAAATATGCCATGAAATGCTGCCCGCCGCGCCGCTGTTTTAAATTTGTTATGAAGTAAATTTTTCCTATCTAATCATATATTCAATTATATAAAACAGATAATCGCTACCGGCTGTTGTCCTGTTAACATGTACCCATTGCCTAACTCTGAACATACCCATGGAACTCATCAGCACAATCGCAAAAATCGTCATTTTTCTGGGAATCCTGAACGTGTGGTTTGTGCGTTTTAATAAATCGACGGCCTACCGGGGCGGCGGAGCCGGAAGCATGAAGGAAGAATTTAAAACCTACGGACTTTCTGAAGGCATGATGTATGCCGTTGGTGCACTTAAAGTTAGCCTGGCTACCTTGCTGCTCATCAGTATTTGGGTGCCTGTGCTGAGTTTTTATGCCGCCGCCGGAATGGCAATTTTGATGCTCGGCGCTATTTCTATGCACATTAAGGTGAAAGACGAGCTCAGCCGCAGCCTTCCGGCTACCATCATGCTGCTGCTTTCGGTGCTGGCCATGATGGGCTGAGCGTGCACAAACTCTTCGCCGGTGATGGAACATACCCCGCCCTTTTCAGATCAAGACGTGCTCGCGCTGCGCGGGCCCAAGCACAAGCTTGATGCTTTCCGCCCCTATAATCTGCTGCACGAGGCCGAGCCGCAGCCCGATGGCACAACAACCGCCGTCAACACGATTTTCCTGACCAACAAGGAATGTCCGTTCAAGTGTGTGATGTGCGATTTGTGGAAACATACGCTCGACGGCCGCACCCCGCCGGGTGCTATTGTTGCGCAAATTCGCTACGCACTGGAACAATTGCCGCCGGCTCCCATCATCAAGCTGTATAATAACGGTAATTTTTTTGATCCGGCGGCCATCCCGCCGGCGGAATACCGCGCGATTGCGGCGCTGCTGCAGGAAGCCGGAGCCGGGCGCGTTATTGTAGAAAATCATCCTAAAATCGGCCGCCGGCTTATTCCGCGTTTTCAGCAGGCGCTGGGTGCGGAAATACGCCTCGAAATTGCCCTTGGTATCGAAAGCGTGCATCCGGAAGTGCTGCCGAAGCTCAATAAAAAAACCAGCGTGCAGGAAATTGCCGACACCGCTGCATTTTTGCAAAAACATGATATCGCGCTGCGCGGCTTCATTTTATTGAATCCGCCGTTTGTGCAGCCGCCCACGCCGGACAACTACATATACTGGTGCCTCAAAAGCATTGATTTTGCTTTTTCGCACGGCTTTGAAACGGTAAGCATCATTCCGGTGCGCGGGGGCAATGGCATGATGGAGCAGCTCAAAGCGGGCCGGCAGTTTTATGATCATGAAAACGCCACGTTACCTCTCCCGGAGATGTTGCTGGAAGTCGCTGAGGAAGCCGGCCGCCAGAAGCGCGGGCGCATTTTTGTGGATACCTGGGATATAGAGCGCTTTTTTGATTCCTCGGTTTCCCCGGAAAACCAGCAGCGCCTGCGCACCCGGCTCAACGCCATCAACGCCTCGGGCTGTCTATGAAATCCATTGCACGCAAGCCGAATTTATAGTTGCAGAGTTGTTCAGAATATGCAAACTTAAAAGCGCTTTCATAAAAAGCGCGGAACACAAGCCTAAGCGGCCCGAAATCTATTAGGGGAACCGCCGGCGCTTTCAAGATAACGCATGTTCAAAAACTCATTCATAGCTAATCTGACTATATGGCTTCCAACAACGCAGTTCATGCTCGGCTGAGCCTGATGATGTTTCTTCAGTTTTTTATTTGGGGTGGTTTCTTTGTAACCATGGGCACATATCTGCTCGAAATTTTTCAGGGAGAAGAAGGCTTAAATTCCATTATCGGGCAGTCTTATGCTACCCACAACTGGGCCGGACTTCTCGCGCCCCTGTTTGTAGGCGTGCTGGCCGACCGCTATTTCAATGCCGAAAG
>JBMCPG010000246.1:0-3675 GCA_048626035.1 Cyclonatronaceae bacterium | reverse complement strand
GTGGCCGCCGATGGCCGGGTGTGGGTGCTCTCTACCGGTAACTACGGCTTTGGCGATCTGCCGGAAAGCTTTGGGCAGCTCCGCGCCGTGGATCCGGAAACCGATACGGTGGTCGAAACCATCGAGCTGGGCGGCAAGCCGGGTCAGGTACAGTATGATGCCGTTTCCGGACAGGTGTATGTGCTCAACGATGGCGTTCAGCAGGTTGATTTGAGCAGCGGAGAAGTTACCGAAGAACTCTTCAGCGAAACCGCCTATTTCTCTCTTGGGCTGTGGCAGGGCGATGATACCGCCTTTTACGCCGGCTTCGCGCCGGATTTCAGCAGCGCCGGCCGTGTGGATATTTTAGATCCGGAAGGCGGGCTCATGGAAGAATTCACCACCGGTATCGGCCCCGGACACCTGCAGTTTGTGGAAGGCGATGAGCCGGTATCCGTAGATCCGCGCGATACTGAGGTCGCCGCCGGCTTCGAACTGCATCAAAACTATCCTAACCCCTTTAATCCCAGCACGAACATTGAGTACGTCCTGCCCGAAGCAGCCGAAGTGCGGCTGGAGGTCTTTAATATGACGGGACAGCGCGTGGCCACGCTGGTAAATGCCCGGCAAAACGCCGGAAGCTATTCCACGAATTTCAGCGCCGAAAATCTGGCCAGCGGCGTATATCTGTATCGCCTGACGGCCGGGCCGGAAGTCATCACCCAAAAAATGACGCTGTTGAAATAAGGTTGAGGTTTAGGTTGAGGTTGAGGTTGAGGTTGAGGTTAAATAGAAAAAGCCCGGCGGAACTCGTTTCCGCCGGGCTTTTTTTTGCTTTTGGCCGGGGCGACAGGATTTGGACCTGCGACCTCTTCGTCCCGAACGAAGCGCGCTACCGGGCTGCGCCACGCTCCGATGTTATTACAACTAAAATGTAGGTATTTTGAACTTTTGTTAGCAAGCCAGAGGTACCCGTTGAAACGCCTTGTTATGCCTGAACAGCTTTAAGTGGAGCAATTTCTTTGCTTGGACGATTCGAGGATAAATCATGCATAGCTTGAAGATTCAACCAAAACTCAGGAGAAGTATTTAAAGCTTTTGATAGCAACCAAGCTGTATCCGAAGAAATCCCTCTTTTTCCCCTTACAATTTCATTAATCCGTTGAATGGGAATATCCAAGTGGTCTGCCAATTCTTTCTGAGTTAATCCCATAGGGTCAAGGTACTCTTTGAGTAGAATCGTACCAGGATGCGTGGTTATTCTATTTTGTGGAATCATAGTGTTTACCTTTTCTAATGACAATCAACAAGGGCTACATCGAAAGCACTGGATTCTTCCCAACGAAAAATGATTCTCCATTGGGCATTAATTCGAATACTGTGATATCCTTTATAATTTCCACGCAGTGCTTCTAATCTGTTGCCTGGAGGTGATCGCAAATCATCTAAGGAAGCAGCCGCATTCAGTATATCCAATTTGTAAATAACCGAATCAAGGATTTGAGTAAGTAATTTTCGAACTCTACTGCTCGAATTACCATGAAACAGATCTGAAGTTGCTTTATCTTCGGATGATTTGATCATTCTTCATTTTAACGGATCAAAGGTATCCATGCAACATAATTGTTTTAGGTAGGCATAACTATGTTTGTTATATCCGCGCCTTGCATGTCTGTGGCTTTATCCATAATTATAGATTTAGAAAAATCTATGCCTATTTTTTCCCTCATAAACTATTGTCGCTTACTTTATTATGAAAGCACCTGCTACGTTTAACCTTCTATCGGCCGCTGCCCGTCTGCTCTGCTTATTAACTCTTTTTGTTGGTTTTGCCGCCGTTCAGCTTAGAGCACAAGATCCTGCCGACGAGCAGCTGCGCTATTTCTGGCTGTTTGACAGCGACTTGCCCAATGATGAGGAACTGGAAAGCATTGAAGCGTTTTTTCCGGCCGGTGCGGCCGCCCTGCTGGAATATGAGTCTGCCCTGTCCGGCTATCCCGATACCGACCGGCGCGCCTCCATGGAGCGGCGGAATCAGCCTACGCCCGTGAATTATCGCCCGGTGGCTAACAACGGAATTCCCTATAACGAGGTGCCCATGCGGGCCATTCAGGTGCGGCAGCCCTTCACCGGGGAGAACGGCGAAAACGCCATTATTCTGAATCTGCCTACCATAGATGTGCAGGATGTTTTGCTTTCGCTTGCCGCCATGGATGAAGGCGCGGCCAGCGGCCTTATTTTTGAGTATTCGGTGAACGCCGGCGACACGCCCGAATGGACGACGGCCGGGCTCGCGGAAGAAGTAGTGAATCAACCGCTGTTTGAAGATGAATACCAGCTTTATGCAGTGAATTTCAGCGGGATTGATGCCGCTAACGACAATCCGGATTTTCGCGTGCGCATCCGCTTTGAGGTCGAGGACGGCACGGCTGAAGACGGCAATCGCGTTACCTTCAATAATATTGCCTTCGACGCCACCCCGCTGGAAGACGCCGCCGAAGCCATCACCCTTTCTGCAGAAGAATTTCCCGCCTCGGCCCAGGCCAATTATGAAACCGCGCCCATCAGCATTGCGGCCCTGACCGAAGACGGCATCACCGATCTTGCCTATGAGGGCAGCATCACGCTGAGCGTGGAGAGCGGGCCGGACGCTCTGGAAGGTACGCTCACGCAACCGGCGACCAATGGCGTGGCCGTGTTTGAGGATTTCAGCTTTACCCAGCCGGGCAACTACGTGCTGCGCGCCGAGGCCGACGGGCTGGAATCGGCCCTCACGGGAAGCATACAGGTGGCCGCCATCACCGAAGTGCTGATGCCCGCCTTTATTCAGGGGAATCAGGACGAAAATAACGACAACAACGACCGCATCCCGTTTGTCTATCGGGTAACGATTGAGGGCCTCAGCCCCAACGCGACCTACCGCTTTGCAAACCGTGTGATAACCACGGAAGAGTCTCTGGAAGTGGACGGTGCCGGAAACGCCATTTTTATACAACAGGATGGTGAGGCGTTTATCCGTACTACAGAAACCCCGCGCTTTTTAGATGAGGATTTGAACAGCCGCCATAGCGAATTTGTAACCGATGCCGAGGGCCGTTATACCGGCTGGTTCATTACCGAGCCTACCGGAAACAGCCGCTTCACGCCGGGCAACGAGCTGTTTATGCGCATCCTAACAAATGATGGCGCCGGCGGCGAAGACCGCTTTTTTACCCTTAGCACCTCCAGCCCGGTTACCGTACTGCCCTTTGGCATTGATACCGCAGACGGCAGCGGCCTGCTGGCCAATACGCCGTTTACGCCGCAAAACCTGGTGATGTTCTACGATAATGAGGCCGGAGCGGGGCGTCCGCTGGCCTCCACGGTAGTAGAAGCCACCGGCGCGGAAGTAGATGATCGCTACGCCTTTTTCTATGAAAATCAGGTCGCCGGAAACGACCGCTTTTGGGGCGCTATCATCCCGAACGACAGCCCGGCCGGCATCCGCGCCATTGCTGAATTTGATGTACAGAGCGGGACGCAGGCGCAGCTTCTAAGCAGCGAGGACGGCAGCTGGAACGGCGTTTCTACGGTAAATCCCGACAACGGCCTTACGCCCCTGGAGCTGCTGCTCGTAGATGTGCCCGCCACGCCGGAGCTGCTCTCCCCGGGAGATGAAGCCGCTGATGTGCGCGAAGACGACCTCATTTTCACCTG
>JBMCPG010000245.1:0-3727 GCA_048626035.1 Cyclonatronaceae bacterium | reverse complement strand
TATCACCCCGCCGGCCGGGCAGCCGCCTACCTCTTCATACATTTCATAACCGGCCCACAGGCCGATTTCCTGAAACTCACTATCAGCATCTATGAGCGCACCAATGCGTTCGCGGGCCGTCATTTTTCCCTTTTTATGCTCTTTTTCGATGCGTTTGGCGCCGCCGCCCTGCCGGATAAGGCTTTCCCTGGCTAAAAGCGCTTCCATTAATTCTTGATACGATTGTGCGTTTTCGGTCATAAATCAAATAAATACAGTATGAATAAAATATTTCAGCCTTCATTCAGGCACGACAAATGATGCCGCTTAATATACAAAATCCGCGCGCGTCTGCCGCATCAGCATAAATGAACCCTCCCCTTTAATCCCAAGCCTGGACATGCAACATTTCAGGGCATATTGATGTTAGGGAAAAACCATTGTCTCAAACATAAACTCCGTTGCGGCTTGTTAAAACGCATAAAACCTGCATTATGGCTATTTTCCAGTATCTTGTTTTATCGCTGCTTCGCATTCCATGATTTTCTCCTGCTTGTATTATGATGATTCCCCCCTTTACCCGCTCATTTACATTGCCTTCTGCTGCAGCCGGCATTTTGTCTTTCACGATGATGGCATGGCTGCTTTTTATGGCTTTTCCGGCCGGCTTGCAGGCTCAGCGCGGCGGCGTATCTTATCCTGAGCTTGATGCCCGAAATGTAGCCCCCGGCCTCTACCTGGATCATCATGTTATTCCGGCAGGCGAGGGCCGGGAAAATGTCTGGATGAATTTCCGTTTTGGGTATGATGTGTTGCAATTCCGGCGTATCAGCAGTAGCAACCGGCCCGAAAATGCGCCCGAAGACGCCGGCTTCACGGCAACCGCCGAGCTGCAGGTTCAGATCTATAAAGTTGATGACAGCTTCGACCCCGAGCGCCTGGATGCGCGCCAGCCCTATGAAACGCTGAACTGGAGCGGGCGCGCCTATGCCGAAACCTTTGAAGAAACGCAGAAAGCAACCCGCTTTTTAGACGGCTATGCCAGCTTTCTGGCCGACGAACCGGGCCGGTATGCCTACCGTGTTCGCGTAAGTACTGATGGCACGAACCGCCCGCTCCGCCGGAACTTGCGCCGATTCATCGTTCCCGACTTCAACACCCCCGCAGAACAGCCGGCAGAAACGGTGGAAGAGAACGGCAATCCGTATCCGGCCTATTTCCTGAACGCCAGCGCCACAAACGTGCAGGAGAGCCGGTTTCAGCTCAGCAACTACGGCCGCTCGGTAATGTATGCCCAGGATTTTGATGTGCTTATGCATCTGCCCCCCGCCGGAGAAGCCAGCGAATACCGCCTTGTTGTAGAACGTCTTGGCGTAGAAAAAAAGCAAGTATTTGAGCATCAGCTAAGCAGCGGGGAAATCCTGACGGCCGGACAAATGCGCATTCAGCCCGGCGAAAACGAACAGCTTTTTATCCGGCTCGAAAACGCTGCTTCGGATGAGGAAGCTGCCTTCCGCTTGTTTCATCTTCAAATCCCCAACACGCAATTTCGCAACAGCCGCTTTGCCCTCAAACTCATGCGCGGCGATGAGCTCATTTCCCGCCGGGAATTTCGTAATCTGTGGATCGACATCCCCAGCAGCCTGCTCAACATCGACGTTGCCCTCTCTATGATGCGTATTATCGTGGATGATGAAACCTACGACCGCCTGCGCAGCGGAAACGAAGCCGAACGCATCCGCAAATTTTACGCTTTCTGGGAGGAGCGCGACCCCGAGCCGGAGCGTGAATATAATCCGCTGATGGTCGAATTTTACACCCGGGTAGATGAAGCTTTTGACCGCTTCAGCAGTCTGGAAATACCCGGATACGAGACAGATCAGGGCAAAACCTACATCCGTTTCGGCAGTCCGCAGGATATCGAGCGCCGTCTGCCCTCCGACGGCCCGGCCCGCGAAATCTGGACCTATGAGAACAGAGAATTTGTATTTGAAGCCACCAGCGGCTTCGGGGAATATGAGCTCATTGATCGCCGGGCCCGCTAAATCTGGCATCGCCGTGCATCAACATCATTGCATATCAGGCGTAAATGCTATACATTAGCATTTTTAATGCTCTTTTTAAAAGCCTTTTACGCAACAATGCGCTGGGGTATTTACGCTTATTCTGAGCAATATCGCCCCAGATGCGCATGATTTTCCTTGTTATTCCTGTTCTAATTTTATGTCCACCTCTTCTGCAGCATCCCGCATTCTTCTAACTCCCGGCGACGTTAACGGCATTGGTCCGGAAGTAGCCCTTAAAGCTCTTTTGCAGCTCCGCGAACAGCTCCACTTGCCCGTTGTTCTGCTGGGTTCGCCCGAAATATGGCGTTTCTATGCCGATCTGAACCCCGAATTTGACCTCCCGCTCACCCCTGTACGCCATCTTGAAGATGTTCCTGTGAGCGGTTTTGGGCTGTACAATCTGGAGCCGGCAAATATGAAGCGCTCCGCAGAACGCCTAACGCCCGAACCCGGCAAGCTCACTCGTTCCGGCGGCTACATAAGCATGATGGCCATCGAAGCGGCTACCAAAGCGTGCATCAACCGGCAGGCATCGGCGGTGGTAACCGGCCCTATCAGTAAAGAAGCCGTAAACCTGGCCGGCTTCAGCATTTCCGGCCATACCGATTACCTGGCCGAGCAAGACGGAGCCGAGCAAGTTGTGATGATGCTCGTAAGCGGAGATCTTCGGGTAGTTCCGCTCACCACACATATTCCGATTAAAGATGTAAGCCGGGCGATTACCAGCGAGCCCATCATCCAGAAATGCAAAACCATTGATACCAGCCTGCGCCGCGATTTCGGCATAGAAGCTCCGCGAATTGCTGTTTTGGGCCTTAATCCGCATGCCGGCGATGGCGGGATTATAGGCCGGGAAGAAATCGCGCAAATTCGTCCGGCGCTCTCCCGGCTCAAAAAGGAAGGCATCACGGCCGATGGCCCGTTTCCGGCCGACGGTTTTTTTGCAAGCCGGGGCTACGAAAATTATGATGCCGTGCTCTCCATGTATCACGATCAGGGGCTGGTGCCTTTCAAAACCCTCACGTTCAATAAAGGGGTAAATTTCACGGCCGGCATTTCCTTTATACGCACCTCGCCCGATCATGGCACGGCTTATACGCTGGCCGGCAAACAAAAGGCGGAAGCCGGCTCGATGGTTGAAGCCATCGAAATGGCCCATCGCCTGAGCCTGCGCCATGGTGGCAAAGGCGCTTCAGCAGCTTCTTCCCCCATCAACAGCTAATTCAGGTTTAAGGTACCTCCCTACGCATGCCCCCCAAAAATACGCGTATCTACTCGGCCATAGCCCCCATCTATAACGAAATCATGAAAGATGTGGATTACGAAGACTGGGCCGACTTTATAGACGCCATCATTCAGGAGCACCGGCCCGAGGCCGTAAGCTTGCTCGAGCTGGCCTGCGGCACCGGCCAGATTGCCATGTATCTCGAAGAATTGGAATGTTACGACATCACCGCGACCGATCTTTCTGAGGAAATGCTGGAAATAGGCCGGCGCATTGCCGACTTCCGCGAGATGAACATCACCTGGAAACAGCAGGACTTTTTTAATATTACCCTGGAGCAGCAGTATGATGTAGTGATGGCGCTCTTCGACAGCGTGAATTACATCCGTAAAGAAGAGCAGATGCTCCAGTTTTTTGAAAATGTTGCCAAGGTGATGCACCCGGATTCTATCTTTAT
>JBMCPG010000244.1:0-3761 GCA_048626035.1 Cyclonatronaceae bacterium | reverse complement strand
TTTAGTGTTTAGTGTTTAGTGTTTAGTGTTTAGTGTTTAGTGTTTAGTGTTTAGTGTTTAGTTTTTTTTTAAGCAGAGGAATAGATGAAAAGGCAGTGGCTTAATGTAGGCCTCAGTATTCTGATAGGGAGTTTTTTTCTGTGGCTGGCGCTGCGTAATATGGATACCGGCGAGTTATGGCAATATGTACAACTGATGAGCTACGGCTGGCTGGCTCCCTACGTGCTGGTAGCTTTTGCCAGCTTTTGGCTGCGGAGTCAGCGCTGGGCCATGCTGTTGGAAAAAGACCGGCCGGAAGTAAAACGCCGCCATTTATTTACCGGCGTGATGCTCGGCTATACCGTTAACTACGCCATTCCGCGGCTGGGGGAGCTGAGCCGCACGGTTTTCGTAGCCCAAAAAGAACAGCTCAGCACCGGCAGCGTGCTCGGCACGGTCGTGCTGGAGCGCATTATCGATATCATCGCCATGCTTCTACTGCTGGCCTTTGCGCTCTTTTTTGTGATTTCCGACCGCAGCACGATGGATGCTCTTTTTGGCCCGCGGGCCTATCAAATCCTCAACGAGCTGCGGCAGCCCGGGGTACTTGTGGTGCTGGTCATCAGCAGCTTGGTTTCTCTTTTCCTGGCCTGGCGGGCCGCAATATGGATTTTGCGAAAGCGGCAGCAAGACCTCGATGCCGGCCTGCAAAGCGCGGGCGTAAAAAAAATCATTTATACCTTCACCGACGGCTTAACATCCATACGGCATTTGCACCGCTGGCCGCTGTTCTTGCTTTATACGGTGTTGATGTGGGGCTGCTACGGCTTGCTGACCTATATCCCGTTTCACGCTTTTGATATGGCGGCGGTCTATCAGTTGGGGCTCCCGGAAGCATTCTCTGTAATGATTATCTCCACCATTGGTGTAAGTCTGCCCTCGCCCGGCGGCATTGGCACCTACCACTGGTTTGTGAAACAAAGCCTGCTGGTGCTCTACGCCGTGCCGGCGGTTTCCGGGCTGGCTTATGCCTTTGTAACGCACGCCGGCATGCTCTTAACGGTTCTGCTGGTAACTGTTCTGGCCTGGGGCTACAGCCTCTGGCGCCCCTGAACGCTGCTGCATTTCTTTAACTTTGATGATGTACGGCCGCTGCGGGCAAAATGCAGAGGCCAGAATAGGTCATATTTTACGATGATGTACGGTTGCGAAAAATGGCCTTTTTTTTCGTAACCGTACCATTTTACTTGCTTTTCATGAAGGCTTTTTTTGCCCGATTTTATGATGTCCGGCCTGGAGAAGGGCGCTTAGCGGCGACCATGTTTGCCATCAATTTTTTGCTGATGGTAATTTTATACTTCCTCAAGCCCGCCCGCGACAGCCTCTTTTTAGTAGAATTGGGCGCGCTTCAACTGCCGCTGGTCTATATTCTGGTGGCCGTTGCAAGCATTCCCGTTACCCGTGCGGTGAGCTATCTGGTGCAGCGCTTCAATAACTTCCGCGTTTTTCTGTGGACGAATGTTTTTGTGCTGAGCAACCTGCTGCTGCTGCGCGGCTTGTTCGTGCTGGATTTCGGCTGGGTCTATACCGCGTTCTATATTTGGGTGGGCGTGTACAGCATCCTGATTATTTCTCAGTTCTGGATTTTTGCTAACGAGCTGTTCGATACCAGCCAATCCAAGCGGCTGTTTTCGTTGCTTAATATGGGCGCTATTCTCGGAGCCGTGGCCGGGAGTCAGGTTTCAAGCCTTGCGGTATCCCTGCTGGATATACGCACCGAAAATCTGCTTTTTATTTGCATGGGCCTTGTTGCGCTCATCACGGGCATCATCTATAGCCTTAAAAACGTGCCCCGGCCGGTACCGGAATCTGCCCGGGAGCTTGCGGCCGTTTCCCCAAAACCGGGCTACAAAAGCGTTTTATCGTCTAAATATCAACTTATGATTGCCGGCATTATCGGGCTGGGCATGCTGGTTTCGACCCTGGCAGATTATCAATTAAAAGCCGTGGCGGCCGAGGTGTATGGCAACAAAGCAGCGCTTACGGCTTTCATGGGGAATTTTTATGCCGGGCTAAGCATCGCATCGCTGGCTATACAGCTTCTGCTCAGCCGCCGCGTGATGCAGCGTATCGGCATTGGCGGAGCGCTCATCACCCGGCCGGCTGGTATTGCGTTATCATCGGTACTCATGCTCATTGAGCCGGTGCTGGCCGTGGCCGTGCTGCTGAACGGCCTGGACGGCGCAACGCAGTACTCGGTCGATAAAACCGGTCGTGAGCTGCTTTTTCTGCCCCTTAGTCAGCATACCAAGGAGCGGGTAAAGCTTTTTCTGGATGTGTTCGTGGATCGCGTGTTCCGGGGCGTAGCCGGCCTGGTGCTTCTGGGGCTGGTTGTAGGGCTGGGGGCAAGCGTGCAGCAACTGGCGTGGATCGTAGGCGGGGCAGCGCTACTGTGGCTCTATCTGAGCATACTGGCCCGGCGCGAATACGTCAACCAATTTAGCAAAAGCCTGAATAAACGTTATATCGACCTGCAACCCGAAGGCGCTGATCTTAATGAGCCTTCGGTTGCTAAACAACTTAAAGCGGCGCTGGGCTGCGATAATGCCCAAAAGTTATATAAAGTGATGGATTTACTCGAGGGCCAGGATATTGAGCAGTTTGAGCCGGAGCTCCGCCGACTGCTTCACTTCCACGATACGCGCGTACAGCTTCGGGCGCTTCAGCTTTTAAAGACCAGTCCGCGCAGTTATAAAAACGACGTGAAACGACTCATAAGCGTGCCGGATGCGGAAATTCGCATGGAGGTGATTCATTATTTGTGTCAGCATGGAGCGCAAGACCCGATGCAGGCCATTATGGATTATATGGAAAGTAGCCACACGAGTACGCGCGCGGCCGCAATCAGCTGCGCCTGCCGGCACGGGGGCGAACAGGTCGGGCAAATGATCGAAGAGAACACCATTGAAGAAGTGCTTGAACATAAGGGAGAGGCCTACGAGCTTCCCCGCGCGCAAATTGCCGAGGCCCTGGGTTCTGAGGGATTTCGTAAAGATGCACAGGCGCTGGAACTCGCGCTCGTTTATCTTCCGTTGCTGCTTCAGGATGCTTCGGCGGTTGTGCGCCGTTCGGCCATCGAAAGCATGGGGCGTTTGCAGCACGCTTCCTTCATTCCGCTCTTAATTCATCAATTGGAAGATCCGGCCCATGCCCTGCAGGCCCGTAAAGCCCTTACCGCTTTCGGGAGTTCGTCCATACGCCTGCTTTCTTCTTACTACGATAGCGGGCGGCTATCGGTAAGGAGTCTGGTGCATTTGCTCAAGGCCATCGCCGATATGCGCATACAGCCGTCGGCCGATGCTTTGCTCCGAATGCTGGAGGCCGAGCAGGAACCCGGCCCCCGCCGCCGCATCATTAAAGCATTGAACCGGCTGCGCAGCCATACTGCTGCCGGGCGGATCAGCTTTCCCCCGCCGCTGGTGCGGGCCGAGTTGCAGCGTGAATTGATGTATTATTATGAGTTGTTTGCGGTGCGGCAGCCCGTGGGCGCAGAGCCGGAATGCCTGCTGCTTTGCCGCGCGATCGGTGAGAAAATGCAGGAAACGCTGGAAAACGTATTCCGTTTGCTGGGGCTGCTGTATCATCATAAAGATATGTACAGCGCCTATCTTGGCCTCAATAGTCCGGATCGCAAAAACCGCGGGCGGGCGCTCGAACTGCTGGAAAATTTGCTCGATAAAGAGTTGCACCGCCTGCTCTTCCCTGTCGTAGATTCCGGCAAC
>JBMCPG010000243.1:0-3770 GCA_048626035.1 Cyclonatronaceae bacterium | reverse complement strand
CCGGCATTCTACTTTTGAAGAAGTCTGTTTCCTGTTGTGGAACGAGCGCCTGCCCAATAAGGAAGAACTCGACGAACTTACCACCAAACTGCGCAGCGAGCGTGCCCTGCCGCAGCCCGTTATAGACTACATCAAAGCCACCGAAAATGATGCCCTTCCTATGGGCGTGTTGCGCACGGCTACCTCCATGCTGTCTAATTTTGATGAAGACGCCGACGACAATTCCCCCGAAGCGGGCATGCGTAAATCTATCCGGCTTACGGCCAAAATGCCCACTATTATTGCCTCGTTCGACCGTAAGCGCCGGGGCGAAGACATCCTCGCACCGCTTTCCCATAACAGCCTGGCGGAAAATTTCCTGTATATGCTTAACGGCAAAGAACCGGGCGAAACGGCTGCTAAAATGATGGATACCCTCCTCATTACCCACGCCGAGCACGGTATGAATGCTTCTACGTTTACCTGCCGCACCATTTGCGCAACCCTTTCGGATGTGCATTCGGCCGTTACCGGGGCTATCGGCTCGCTGAAAGGCCCGCTGCACGGCGGGGCCAACACGGCGGTCATGAATATGCTCAAAGAGCTCGATAAAGACACCGATATTGTGGCCTTCATTAAAGGTAAGCTCGAACGGAAGGAAAAAATTATGGGCTTCGGCCACCGGGTATATAAAACCTATGATCCCCGCGCCCGCTTTCTGCGCACCATGGCTAAAGACCTGGCCAAAGAAGTAGATATGGAGTACCTCTACGAGTGGTCTGAAGCCATCGTAAAAGTGATGAAAGAAGAAAAAAATCTGGATCCCAACGTGGATTTCTTTTCTGCCACGGTTTATTATTCCATGGGTATTAAACCAGATATGTACACCACTATTTTTGCGATGGCCCGGGTGTCGGGCTGGACGGCGCACTACCTCGAACAGCTGGCCAACAACCGCCTTATCCGCCCGCGTCAATTATATATGGGTGATGTGGGGCTGGAATATACGCCGCTGGAATCGCGCTAAATTACCTGCTATTATGATGTAGCCCATCATTCTTAAAGTATATTGCATAAACCCTGAGCCGTCAGTTTTTTAGCTGGCGGCTTTTTTTTTTAGCGGATCTGCCGGCCGGCCGGGCCTCAAAACCTGCTTCGCCGGTATCTGAAAAAATCGTACTTTACTTCGCTGGCTGCCTGTAAAAATCGCAAGCGCAGATGCCCAACAGAATAATGCAGCCGGAATGAATGTGCCCAGAGCTTTAGTTTACGTCAAAATGCCGGGCCGACTGCACGGGCTTGCAAAAAAAAACGATTGGATGATCAGGCACATTTATTGCTCTGCTGTTTTTGCCAGCTTGTGGCGGCCTTTGTCTTCTTTTTATTATGAACCAGATTTGCTAAAAGGCTTTTTCTTCTTTTTCCTATTTATTTAAAAACAGCCGGCCGGCACCAAGCTTGTTTCAGGCTTTTGAAGCTATAGAGCCGCCGGGTCTATTTTTCCGTTACCTTACCCACAGAACTTATTTTTATCGCCGATGAGCCCAATTATTAATGTACAAAAGCGTATTCTCCGCCGGTTTTTAAAGTACGCCTCGCATACCGCCTTTGGAAAAAACCACGATTTCAGAAATATAAAATCTTATGAAGACTACGCGCGCAAGGTTCCCCTCACTACGGCCGACGACTACATCCCGTATGTGGAACAGGCCAAGCGCGGCGAAGCTGATACCACCTGGCCGGGAAGCTGCAAGCGTTTTGCCCTGTCGGCAGGCACCACCGGAGCGCCCAAAACCTTCACGCTTACCAAAGACCGCATCAAAAGCGACCGCGTGTTTTTACGGCGGGTCGTGCTGGCCTATCTGAAGCAATTTCCGCAGAATACGCTTCAGGTGTTTGGCCCGCAGCTCAGTTTTCCCGGTAACGTAAACGGCGATCCAAACTATCCCGGGGCTACGTTCGGGGAAGTAAGCGGTCATCTGGCGCTCACGGCGCCGGGACTGCTGTCGAATTTACAGCTCATTCCGGCGGCCGACGGCGTTTCCATGGATTTCGGGCGCAAGCTGGAAGTAGCGCTCGAAAAAGGCCTCAAAAGTGATCTGCGTGTCATCACGGCGCTACCCTCCCTGATGGTGCGCTTTTTTCAACTGGCGCTCGAGCGTACCGGAAAACAACGCATTGCCGATATATGGCCCAACCTGTGCCTGCTCATCAGCGGGGGCGAGCCGCTGCCCAAATTCCGGGCGCATCTGGAGCAACTGTGTGAAGGGCAGCAGCAGCTTCACTTTATCGAAAACTACGGCTCCTCGGAAGGCTATTTCGCCTTCAATGCCGATCAGAGCCGCGACGATCTCAAGCTCATTGTTGACAATAACGTGTTTTATGAATGGATCCCCAATCCATCACGCAACACCACGGAACTGCTAAACCAGCCCGTAATTCCAAGCTGGGAAGTGGAAGCGGGCGTGGAATACGGCATGGTCGTTACCACCAACTCCGGCATCTGGCGGTATGTGCTCAATGATGTGATTACTTTTACCGATCTGAAGCAGCCGCGCATTAAAGTGATTGGCCGCATCAGCGATGTGCTTGATGATTACGGCGAGGCGGTGGAGGCTTCACATACCGATGAAGTGCTGCGTCAGGTAACCCGGCAAACCGGCGGCGTGTCCTCGAGCTGTACGGTGGGTGTGCACAAAAACCCCGATGATGGAAGCGTGCGGCATGTGTGGTTTATTGAGTGGGCGGGCGGCGAGAAACCAGCCGATATGCAGGCTTTTGCCCAAAAAATTGATCAGGCGCTGCGCAACTACAACCGAAGCTATCGCATTCGCCGCGACTCCGAAACCCTGCAAATGCCGCTGTTTTATGAACTCAACAGTGAGGCCATCGAGGCCTGGAAGCAGGAACACACCAAGGGCAGCGCCCAGACCAAATTCCCGCGCATGATCAGCGATCATGATAGAACAAAAAGCCTCATGAAACGCTGCGAACCGGCCCCGGCAGAGTGAAAACGCATCTTCTATGAAGCATGAATAATCCAGGTTCTTCATGCTTCATGGAAAATGATACTGTGCCAATCTTTTACTGGATAATTCATTTTTATTCTTATGAGTACATATTCCGATATTAAACAGCGTCTTCTTTCGCTGAAGCCCTACCTGGCCAAAAAATACAAGGTCAAAAATATTGGAGTCTTTGGCTCTTATGCTGAAGGTACAGCGTCGGCTTCAAGCGATCTCGATATTCTTGTTGACCTCAGTGAGCCTTTAGGCTGGGAGTTCTTCGAGCTCAAAAGCTTCCTTGAGTCTGAATTTGACCGTCCGGTTGATCTGGTAACCCGTAGCGCTCTAAAGCATCAGCTAAAGGAAAAAATTCTTGATCAGACTACGTTTATATGACTCAAAAGAAGCGCAATTATCTTTTTTACCTTGAGGATATGTATGATTCAATGCTTCGAATTCAGGAATATATAGAACATCTATCTCTTGACGAATTTAGCGAAAGCAGCCTTGTTATCGATGCAGTTGTACGTAATCTGGAAATAATAGGTGAAGCTTCAAAACATGTTCCGGTCTCCGTTAAACAAAAGTATCCACAACTGCCCTGGAAGCAAATGTACGGACTACGTAACTTCATAGTTCATGAATATTTCGGAATTGATATCGAAATTATCTGGAAAATTATTTCCGATGAACTTCCACAAAATGCCAAAGACTTAGAAGCACTCATTCAAACCGAAAAATAATTTCTGGTTTGATGATTCTGAAATAAATTCTATGAAACATATC